>CACJYE010000006.1 GCA_902597555.1 uncultured Pelagibacteraceae bacterium | reverse complement strand
AAATGGAAAACATCTATGCACTATTGAATATGCAGACGAAGTAAATAATGCAATAATGAAACATATAAATAATGCCTGAATTAAAAAAATATCAAATGTTTATAGGTGGTCAGTGGGTAGACTCTGATACAAAAAAAACTTTTGAAACTTTAAATCCAGAAAATAATAAACCTTGGGCTGTAGTACCTGAAGCTAGCGCAAGTGATGTGGATAGAGCTATAAAAGCTGCACAAAAAGCTTTTGAAGGTGAATGGCCAAAGATGCTTGCAAGAGATAGAGCAAAATATTTAAGAGCCATTGGAAGTAAACTAAGAGAAAATTCAGAATTATTAGGAAAAATTGAAACAATTGATACAGGAAAACTGTACAGAGAAACTTATCAACAAGCAAAATACATTGCAGAATATTATGATTACTATGCAGGTTTAGCTGATAAAGTTGAAGGCACAGTTCTTCCAATAGACAAACCAAATATTCAAGCGATCACAACAAGAATTCCAATAGGTGTTATTGCAGCCATCATTCCCTGGAATTCTCAAATGTTTTTAACTGCAACAAAAGTTGCTCCTGCTTTAGCTATGGGTAATACGGTTGTAATTAAATGTTCAGAATTAGCGCCAGCAACTATGTTTGAGTTTGCGAAGTTAGTTGAAGAAACTGGAATACCAAAAGGTGTGGTGAATATAGTTTCTGGTTTTGGAGATCCGTGCGGTAAAGCTTTAACTACTCACAACTTAGTTGAGAAAGTAGCTTTTACAGGAGGTCCTGAAACTGCAAGACATATAATTAGAAACTCTGCAGAAAATTTATCCGAGGTAAGTTTAGAGTTAGGTGGAAAAAGTCCTGTAGCTGTTTTTGATGATGCTAAACAAGAAAATGCAATTAATGGAATAACTGCTGGAATATTTGGAGCAAGTGGTCAAAGCTGTATAGCAGGTTCAAGGTTGTACTTGCAAAAAGGAATTTATAATGAATTTTTAGATAAATTAGAATCAAGAGCGGAAAAAATTAAAATAGGTGCTCCGATGGATTCTGATACTGAAATGGGTCCCTTGAGTAACTTTAAACAATTAGAAGTAATAGAAAAAAATATTAAATTAACTGTTGAACAAGGTGGAAAAATTAAATGTGGTGGTAAAAGACATCCTTTTTCAAATGAAGGTTATTATTTCCCACCAACAATTATTGAGTGTGAAAATCATAATTTACCAGCTGCTGAAAATGAACTTTTCGGACCTGTTTTATCGGTGATGAAATTTGACACTGAAAAAGAGGTAATAGAATTAATGAACGATAACCAATATGGTCTTTCTTCAGGTGTTTATACTAGTGATCTTGCAAGAGGCATGAGGGTATCTAATGCTATCCGAGCTGGAATAACATTTGTAAATACTTATAGATTAATTTCACCTTCAGCTCCATTTGGGGGTATCAAGGATAGTGGATATGGAAAAGAGGCTGGAATTGATTCAATTAAAGACTACACAAGGGTAAAAACAACTTGGTTCTATACATCTGACGAACCTTCTCTAGACCCTTTCTCAATAAGATAATCCGTATCAATTAAACTATCTAAAATAGGATAATTTTGTCATTGAATATTGATTGTATTCATACTTAAATTGGCTTTTATAAATTGTTAACAATAAAGAGGAAGATAATGAGAAAACTATTTATCGCTGTATTTATGTTTGTATCAAGTTTTGGTTCAAATGTAATGGCAGACGGACATTCGATTAAAATGGGGATCATCTTAGGATTCACTGGTCCTATTGAATCTCTAACTCCAGCTATGGCTGCATCTGCAGAGCTTGCATTTAAAGAAGCTTCTGACTCAGGTTCACTATTAGGTGGAAAAAAAATTGAGCCAGTAAGAGCAGACTCAACTTGTGTTGACTCAGCAGCGGCAACAGCTGCAGCTGAAGGCTTAATTTCAGGTGGTGTAGCTGCGATTATGGGAGCAGACTGTTCAGGTGTAACTGGTGCTATCGCAACTAACGTTGCTGTACCAAATGGTGTAGTAATGATTTCACCTTCAGCTACTTCTCCAGGTTTAACAACTCTAGATGACAAAGGGTATTTCTTTAGAACTGCTCCATCAGATGCTAGAGGTGGTCAAATTTTAGCTGATATAACTAAAGACAGAAAAGTAAAAAGTGTTGCAATCACTTATACTAACAATGACTATGGTAAAGGTTTAGCTGATGTTTACAAAGCAGCAGTTGAAGCTCATGGTATTAAAGTTACAACTGTAACTGCTCACGAAGATGGAAAAGCAGATTACTCATCTGAAGTAGCAACTCTTGCTTCTGCTGGTGGTGATGCTGTAGCAGTTATTGGTTATCTTGACCAAGGAGGAAAAGGAATTATTCAAGCTTCTTTAGACTCTGGTGCCTTTGATAGATTTATTTTATCAGATGGTATGATTGGTCAATCTTTAGTTGATGCATTCGGAAAAGATTTAAGTAAATCATTTGGATCATTACCAGGTTCTACTGGTAAAGGTGCAGGTATATTTGCTGAAGTTGCAAAAGCTGGAGGTGTTGAGGCTTCTGGTCCTTACACAGGTGAATCTTACGATGCAGCTGCTTTAATCGTTCTTGCAATGCAAGCAGGCAATTCTGCTGACAGAGCATCAATTGCAAAAAATGTAATGGATGTTGCTAATGCTCCTGGAACTAAAATTTATCCAGGTGAACTTAAGAAAGGTTTAGACTTACTAGCAAAAGGTAAAAAGATTAATTACGAAGGTGCTACTGGAGTAACTTTTACTAGTGTTGGTGAAGCTGAAGGTTCTTTCTTAGAACAAGAAATTAAAGGTGGAAAATTCAAAACTAAAAAACAAAGATAATTTTTTATCTTAATTCAAAAAACCCCAGTAATTTAATTACTGGGGTTTTTTTTTAAGTCAGCTCTTATGGTAGATAGAGCTATGATAATTAGAAAAATCAAACAAATTAAATTCATAGTTTTCCAGCTAGTTAAGCTTAGAAACACCCCAGCAGACAAACTCGCTGCTGCTTGTATAGAATAAACAATTAAATCATTATATCCTTGAGCTCTAAATTTCTCCTCTTCTCTATAACACAAAACAAGTAAACTTGTTCCTGATATAAATAAAAAATTCCATCCTAGCCCTAAAAAAATAAGAGCAATCATATAATTAATAAAATTTTGTTCAAACAAACTAGTAATTATTGTGATTAAAAATAATAAAACTCCCATATGCATAATTTTACTATGACCAAACCTTTTAATTAAATTTCCAGTAATTAATGAAGGTAAAAACATGGCTGCTATATGAAGCTGAATAACAAATCCAGTCTTGGATAAACTTATTTTCTCCATCAAATGCATACTTATGGGAGTTGCTGTCATTAAAAAAGTCATTACTGCATAAGCAAAAGCTGAAGCTATCAGTGCCTGTAGAAATCTAGGTTGTGAGATAAGCTCAAAAAAAACTTCTTCCTGTTTTATATTGATTACTAGATATCGTTTTTGGTTCCTGATAAAAAATTAAAAATATTGTTGATGAGATAGATAAAATGGCAAGTGCAAGATAAGAACCTGCATACATATGATCTGAAATTAATTCTTTCGAAATGTTTGCAATGTTTGGACCAATAAAGGCCGAGCCTATTCCTGCTAACAAAATGATAGAAATTGCTTTTGGTGCATAATCCTTATCCACAACCTCGACTGCTGCAAAACGATATTGATGGCTAAAAGCTATTCCTCCACCAATTAAAAAGCATCCTAAATTATATAAGACAAAACTTTCTATAATTATAGAGTATGCAGTTAAAAGAGATGCAAAACATGTACCTACTGATGCGTAAATGAAACCCAATTTCCGTCCAATTATACTCATTAACTTTGCAGCAAAAAAAGCAAATAACGCAATTCCGACTACTGACAAAGCCATTGGAAGAGTTGCTAAAGTATTTATTGGACTAAATTTTGAACCAATTATACCACTTAAAAAAACGGTGACTGGGGCAGCTGTAAAAGCAAAAATCTGGCTTAATATAAGTAACGAAAGATTTTTATTCATTAAAAGAATAAATATTTATCAGCCATATACAAAGCCCAAGCAGCAGCAGCACCTAATATAATATATTTCATTAAGTTTACTTTATTTCTATTTTTTCAGGAAGTATACCTTTAGGTCTATACCTCATTATAAACAACAATCCTAATCCCATTAGTAAAAATCTGAAATAAGGAACGCTTTCAATTAAATGAGCTTTAAGTGCATTTGTTTCAGGAATTCCCGCAGTGAAAAAGTTTATTAAGAATAATGATATTGGTGCAGCTTCTATCCATAAAAACCAAACAACAAATCCTCCTAAAATTGCTCCAAAATTATTTCCACTTCCTCCAACAATTACCATCACCCAAATCAAAAACGTATATCTCATAGGTCTATAACTTCCCGGTGTAAATAAACCATCTTGTGTAACAAGCATTGCACCCGCAATTCCAACAATTGCTGAGCCTAAAATAAAAATTAGTAAATGTTGTTTAACAACATTTTTACCCATTGCATTTGCAGCTTCCTCATTGTCTCTAATTGCCCTCATCATTCTTCCCCATGGAGAATAAAGAGCCTTTTGAGTTAAAATTAAAAGAATGATTACTACTACTAAAAATAATCCTGAATAACACAGTTTTACAAATACTGAAGAGCCTTCAATAACAAGTTGATTTAAAGCAGCTTGTCTATCAGCTAAATTCTCAATTACACTTAATTTTCCTGAATTAAACTTTTCAACTAATTTAATAAACCAATCAGTTGTTTGAAGATCTACTTCATAAGGTGCAGGTCTTTTTAAGCCAATAACATTTTTGACTCCTCTTGTGAGCCAGTCTTCATGTTTAATAATTGCAATAACAATTTCAGAAATAAGAAGTGTTGCGATAGCTAAATAATCTGCTCTAAGACCAAGCGCAACTTTTCCAACTATAAAAGCTAAACCACCAGCAAAAAGTGCTCCTACTATCCATGAAAATATAATTGGTAATCCAAATCCTCCTAAGAAACCAGTTTTAGCTGGATCTACTGCTTCAATTGCTTCTATGCCTGGCTCTGCAGAAAATCTGATAAGTAAAATACCTGAAATTATTATTGCAGCTATGCTGTACGTTCTTATTTTTGATTTTTCAAATCTTTTTAAAACAAAGCGTATAACTAATACCATTACTACTATCAGCCACAATGACATCAGAATGTCGAAACCTCCAGCCCTCCAAGCTTCTTGGACAGGATCTACAGATATTAATACCGCAGCTAAACCACCTAAAGCTGTATAACCCATAATTCCAAAATTAATTAAACCAGCATATCCCCATTGAATATTCGCACCCATTGTCATAACTGCGGAAATTAAACAAAGATTAAATATTGATAACGCTATGTTCCAAGACTGAAATATACCAACCATCAGAATGAGTACCATCATGATACTGTATGCTGCAATTACATTTAAGTTTTTTCTCACAATACTTTCCCCTTAAATATTCCCGAAGGTCGATAAATTAAAACAATTACAAGAATAGAAAACGAGACTGCAAACTTATAATCTGTGGATAATAACTGAACCAAACTACTTGGCTCCATACTTTCTGGTAAAATATACATAAAGAATTTTTTATATGCGTAAGTGAGCAATATTTCAGAAAAAGCAATTACATATCCACCTAAAAAAGCTCCAAATGGATTTCCAATTCCTCCAACAATTGCGGCAGCAAAAATAGGAAGCATATTATTAAAATAAGTAAATGGTTTAAAACTTTTATCCAAACCATACAAAGCACCGCCTATTGTAGCTAAAATTCCAGCGATAACCCAAGTAACTAAAACTATTTTTTTTGGATCAATACCTGACAACAAAGCAAGATCTTCATTATCAGAATAAGCTTTCATACTTTTTCCAGTTTTTGTTCTATTTAAAAACCAAAACAATAAAGAGACTAAAACTATTGTTACAAAAATGGTTATCACTTGAGTTGATTTCAATGCAAGACCTTCATTTAAACCTGTCATCTCCTTAAATTCACGAGCTTTAATAATAAATTTTTCACCATCAAAAAATCTTCTGTCACCAGGTCCAATAATAATTCTTACCACTGCTTGTGTTACAAACATTACTCCAATACTCACCATTGCAAATTGAACTGGGGGGCTTTTTTGATTTCTATAATACTTAAAGACAAACTTATCTATTAAAAGCATGTAAAAAAATCATGAAAATTATACCAAATGGAATAGCCAATAAAGCAGTAGGTAAAACACCTAAAGAAACACCTAAAGATTGAAAATACCATGTAAACAATATTGTCATCATGGTTCCAAAAGACATCATGTCACCAGTTGCGAAATTTGCAAATCTTAAAATTCCATAAATAAGTGTTACAAATATTGCACCCAATGCTAACTGAGAACCATAAGTTAATGCAGGAATGAAAATATAATTTAATAAAAGAATTATTGCATTTACAAAATCCATATTACCCTCCCAAAAAAGAGCTTCTTACTCTTGGATCGTCTAATAATTCTTTTCCAGTTCCTGAATAACGATTTTCTCCAGTCACTAGCACGTAGCCTCTATCTGAAATGCTTAAGGCTTGTTTTGCATTTTGTTCTACCATTAAGATAGCAACGTTTGTTCTTTTTACTTTTACAATATGATCAAATAATTCGTCCATCACAATTGGCGATACACCGGCAGTTGGTTCGTCTAACATTAAAACAGTGGGTTTAATCATTAAAGCTCGACCTAGAGCTACTTGTTGTCTTTGACCTCCAGAAAGTTCACCAACCAACTGATTTCTTTTCTCTCTTAAAATTGGAAATAATTCATAAATTTCCTCAATTATATTTTTGATTTCATCCTCAACAAGAAATGCACCCATTTCTAAATTTTCTTCAACAGTCATCCCTGCAAAAACATTTTTAGTCTGTGGCACAAAAGAAATACCTTGCTTAACTCGATCTTGAGGAGATAATTTTGAAATATCCTTACCATCAATCTTTACTGATCCAGACTTTAAATTCAGCAAGCCCAACATCGCTTTCATTGCAGTTGATTTACCAGCTCCATTAGGACCTAAAATAGAAACTATTTCACCTTTATTAACATTTACTGAACACGAACTAATAATGTCAGGACCATTACCATAACCACCTGTCATTTCTATTCCTTCAAAATATGCCATTAGTTTGTATCCTTTAATTTTGATCCTCTTCCAAGATAGCTTTCGATAACTTTCTCATCTTTTTTTGCTTCATCAACACTTCCTTCAAATAATACTGAACCCTCAGCCATTACAATCACTGGATCACACAATCTTCCAATAAAATCCATATCATGTTCAATCATACAAAAAGTATAACCTTTTTCTTTATTTAACTTTTCTATTGCAGTTCCAAGATCTTTTAACAAAGTTCTGTTAACTCCAGCCCCTACTTCATCTAATAATACTAATTTTGCATCAACCATCATGGTTCTTCCAAGTTCTAATAATTTCTTTTGTCCACCTGAAAGATTTCCAGCGAGCTCATTTGATAAATGTCCTAAATTTAAAAATTCAACAACTTCTTTCGCTTTCTCTTTAACCACAGCCTCTTCTTGTGCAACTAAACCTGGTTTAAATAATGCTGTCATTATTTTTTCTCCAGATTGATTTCCTGGAACCATCATTAAATTTTCTAAAACAGATAAATTTGAAAACTCATGTGCAATTTGAAATGTTCTTAACAACCCTTTAGAAAACAATTCATAAGATGGAACATCAGTAATATTTTCATCATCAAAAACAACATTTCCACCAGAGGATTTTAAGTTTCCAGCAATTAAATTAAATAAAGTTGTCTTACCAGATCCATTTGGCCCAATGATACCAGTAATAGTTCCTCTTTTAACTTTTATTGAACAATCTGAAACTGCAGCTAATCCACCAAAATATTTACTTAAATTATTAATCTCTAAAATATTTTCAGACATTTAATTTATTTGTTAAGTCTTCTGTGAATACTATTTAATGCTCTTTCTAGAGATCTATAAAATCCAGCTTTAGTTAATTCTTTAACACCTTGTTCATTTAAACCTTTTGGCGTTTGAGACTCTTTTACTAAATTCTTTAAATTTTCTTTTGAATTTACTACAGCATCTTCGGATAAAGCTAAAAATAAAGAAGTAATATATTTTTGAGCATTATTTCTTTTTACCCCTCTTTTTACCAACCAATCAGTCATTACTCTCAACATCTCATAAAAAGGCGCCATCATGCCAGAGGTTGACCAAAAATTTATAGACAATTTTTCATTCTTAATTTCTACGGTTGTGCCCAAGTTATTGAAAAACGCTTTAACTTTTGAATTAGGGGGACAAATAGGTACAGGACCTTTCTTTAATGAAATTGGAGGTAGAGGTATTGCTCTTACAATTTTTGCTTTTACTTTAATTGCTCTTTTTAATTGAGATAAAGTAATTGTTGAAATAAAACTAACAACTGTTTGGGTCGATTTAAATTTTAAATCTTTAATAATTTTTTCACCAACAGTAGGTGTAACAGATAAAAATACCCAATTAGATTGATCTATAATTTGTTGATTATCCTTGGCAATAATTATTTTTTTAAACTTTCTTTTTAACCCAAGAGCTATTTTTTTATTTCTTGGAGAAATAATAATTTTCTTATAGGAAATTTTTGATTTACATATTCCAGTAATCACTGAAGCTGCAATTTTTCCAGTACCAATAAAACCTAAATTCATAATTTTGGATACTTTATATTGATTATATTGAATTAATTAACAAAAAAAGAACCTCTAATTCTTAGTAATTCTCTGCTTAATTCCTTGTTTTCTTTGAAAGGTTTTCTTCCATGAAGCCAGAAATAATTATTTGCAATCACAGAGAATCCAACAGGTAATTTTGTAATTATTTTATTTTTACTTTCCTCTAATCCATCAGACAATCTCTGTAAAAAATTTCCTTGATCCATATTTTTAGGTTCTGGAAATTGATCAATATAAGATATCGTTGGTCTTCCCTCTTTATCAGTAGAGAAGACTGGGTGCTCTACCTTGTAATCAATATTTTTACTTTTTGGTGACCCCCAAACAAAATTTTGTCTCCCAACTGGATCATTGTATAAATCATCACAATGCTCCCAGTCATCAAGGTGTAACATGGCTGTTTCACCACCCTCAACATTTTGCTCATCAATTTTTGTCATAATTAACCAATCGGTTACATCTTTCACATATGTCCCATCTGTATGAAGATCCATATTCCTATAAGCCTTTCTTAGGTAAGAGTCGCTAGTATCTTCATGTTTAACATGAAAACGAGCATAATATTTTCCTGCCATGGCATCATGATTAGGTACACCAATTAGATGAGCTATTGCAGTTGATAACTTAACTAAAAATTTATCATTAATTTTTGTGGTTATATTTTTTGGTCCAATAATAAAGCAACCTGTAGATCTATCTCTAATAATTGAGTTCATTAATTCGCTTAATTTATTATTTGTTAAATCATCTAAACTTTTAGCTAAAGTAAATCTTGTAAATGGTTTTAGTTCTAATGCTGTTAAATCAAATTTATTAAAAGGGAAAATTAATTTATCTATTATGTCATTTTCTAAACTAATTTTTATAATCCTATTTGATTTATCGTGTTTTTGAATGTCTATGCCTGTAATTTTTTGCATTCTAAATTTTATTTTACCTTATTTTATAAATCAATTTCATCAGATATAATTGTTAATTATTGCCATACTAATAGCTGAGAAAATTGTTGGATAAACAAAGTTTTTCTTAGAAATAAAAAAAACAAACAAGGATAAAAACACAACAATTGATCTACTGTAATAACTAGCATCTACCAAAACACCAGCAGGAAAAATTATAGTTCTAGCTATTAGTGCTGCCAAGGTTGCATAGGCTAAACAATTAAACCACTTAAAAACCTTGGAAGTTTCTTTAATACCCTCAGATGTTAGAGCGCCCAAAAATCTAGACAAAAAAGTTGCTAAAGACGTAACAATGATTGCGTAAACAATATTAGCTGACACTGTGCTCTCCTACTAGATAAGCTAAGGTTCCACCAATTATACCTGCTATCAAAATTGACCACTCTGGTGAGAGTAAATAAATAATTGGTCCTAATATAGTTCCAAATAAAACTGATAGAGTCACTGGTATGGTTTTAGATGCACCAATCATCATACATAGAAAATAAACTGGATTAAGAATTGCTAAACCCAACATCATATCTTTATTCAAATGTTCTGAAAAAGAGAAACCTAAAAATGTTCCAATTACTGATACACTTACCGTTGCACTTCCAATACCAATCCAATAATCAATTCTATGTTTTTTTGGAATGTTTTTATAATTGCTTTTCATGATTAGCCATGCGGAAATAGCAATGAAATGACATGAGAAATAATACTTCCACTTTGGTTGACTTTTATGCATCATTAACGGAAATAAAGATACAGCCATAGGGTAAAGTCTCGCATTCACAATCCATACAGCCAAAAAAATATTTAACAAAGATGCTCCAATTAACATGGACTCAGCCATTACTAGTGAGCCTGGTAAAGCATAAGTTAAAACAGTTGAAAAAATACTTTCCTGAATATTAAAACCTAAATTTTTAAATAGAGCTCCAATCGCTATAAAGCAACAAGTTAGAGCTATAGCTGGACTATCATGAGTAAATATAGATCTATATCCTTTAAAGAAAAAATTTTTTTTAATCATTATCCACCTAGGAACAGTCTACCAACATCAGGATTTTGAAGTAAATCATCTCCTTTACCTGCAATTGCAGTTTGCCCAGATACCAAAACGTATCCAATATCTGCAAACTCTAATCCTTTTTTGGCATTTTGCTCAACTAGAATGATTGTTTTTTTTTCATTTTGCTGAAGATCTCTTAATATTTCAAAAACCATTTCAATATATCTAGGTTCAAGTCCAATAGATGGTTCATCTACTAAAAGTACTGATGGTTTCATAACTAAAGCTCTTGATATTTCCAGCAATCTTCTCTCACCTCCAGATAAAACTTTTGCAGGTTGGTTTCTTCTATTTCTTAACCTTTCATACTTTTCAAAAATTCTTTCAGCCTCTTCAAATGATTCGTCTGTTTTTTCTTTTATGTATCCTCCCATTAATAAATTCTCTTCTACTGTCATATCTGGAAATACAGAGTTGTCCTGTAATATATAGGCTATACCAACTGACTTTAACTTTTCTGCTGGGGTAAGATTTGTAATTTCTTTTCCTTCAAGTTCAATTTGACCAGAAAAAATATTTGTAAAACCATAAATTGAATGAAGAATTGTAGATTTGCCTGCACCATTAGGACCAATTAAACATAAAGACTGAGCTTTATTTACGAATAAATCAAAGTTATGTAAAATTTCCATTTTTCCATAACCTGCGTTTAAGTTTTTAATAGTTAAATGAACTTCGTTTGGAGATAATTTTTTTAAATCATCTGGTGTTGGAGCTTTTCCTAATACTTCGTATTGATTAGCCATTATTGTGCTCCTAAATATGCATCTATGACACGTTTATCATTTTTAATTTCATCTGGTGATCCATTAGCCAACATTTTACCATGAGCTAAACAAAAAATATTTTCTGCTAATTGCATAATCACTCTCATGTTATGCTCAATCACTAAAAGTGTTATTCCAAAATCTTGATTTACTTTAATTAATCTATCAATAATACCATTTATTAGGGTTGGATTAATTCCAGCTGTAGGCTCATCTAACAGTAACATCTCTGGTTCATTCATTAATGCCATTGCCAATTCTAATAATTTTTGCTGACCAAAAGATAGGTCTCCTGCTCTTAGCTTTCTTTTTTGATATAATCCAACAAAATTTAATAGATTTTCTGCTTTTTCAGTCAATTCTTTTGGTATTTTAGAAAATATTTTCATTAAATTTGCATCACTACCTTTGTGACTAATGAGCATATTTTCTATGCAATTAAGTTTTCCATAAATTCTAGTTTGTTGAAACGTTCTTAGCAGTCCTAGCTTAGCAATAACTGGGACTGGTAGCTCAGAAACTTCTTTGCCATTAAATTTAATAGATCCATTATCTATTGGGTAAGTCCCTACAATTGAATTAAACAATGTGGTTTTGCCTGAACCATTTGGCCCAATTAATCCAACTATCTTACCTTTTTCAACATTCATTGAGATGTCGACATTAGCTTTAACACCACCAAATGATTTACTTACATTGCTTACTTCTAAAATACTCATTTAAGTTCTACCTGTGCTTTACGATCTTTTTCATCAACTACTTCACCGAAACGTTCTGGATATTTTTCTCTTAACCATCCCATAATTCCCTCTGGGAAATAAATTACAATTACTACAATCAAAACTCCAAGAGCAACATACTGCCAACCTAAAAAGAATGTCCAAAAACCTTCTTTAAATATATGGAATATAGTTGCACCTATAATCGGACCCCAAAGTGTTCCCTTTCCTCCAAGTATTGCCATCAATACCATGAATACACCCATCTCTCTTCCATCGAAAGCAACGTCTGTAGAGTCTATATAGCCAACTAATCCACCCATTATTCCACCGGCTAATCCACAAAAGAAAGCTGAGATCATCCAGCCAATAATTTTATATTTCATTGTTTCAATACCCATTGCTTCGGCTTTATCCTCATTGTCTCTTATAGCATTAAGTATTAATTTAAATCTCGTAGAATAAATTGAACGCACTGCAATAAATGTCAGAATTAAAGTAAATAAACTTAAGAAATAAAAAAACTCTCCTCTTGCTTCTAAACTCCCAACGTCTGGAAATGGGGGTGTTGTAAATCCTTGACCTGCACCAATAATTTCTATTCCTCCAGAAATTTCACCTGCTGCCACTCCTAAACCCAATGTGCAGATTGCAAAGTAATGCCCTCTTAGACCTAAAATTGAATATCCAATTAAACCAGCAATAATGGTTGGAACTATAGCTGCAACAACTAACCCAACAGCCATTCCTTGAAAAAATTGAGCAGGAGTATGAACAAATGTTTTTTCACCACCACTCTCTGTCCATTCCGCTAATGGAAAGAACATTCCAACTTGAACCGATGCACAAAGATACATCCCAAGACCATAGAATAAAATATTTCCAAATGAATTATAACCCATCTCCCCACCTTGGATATTCCAAGTAGTCGCGAGAACTATCAACACACATAGTATTGACAACTGAACTTTAAAAGCTGGAAAAAGGAATGGGGCTGCTAAACCAAAAATCAAAATACCAGAGTATAAAATTAAATTATTCTTGTTCATATAAGCTGTCTATTTTATCTCTAAATTTTTGGTCAACTGTAAAATAATGTCCATTTTCTTCATGAACGCTTGATCCATTTAAATGATACTCATCTATATGTTTTTTAAATTTTTTGATATCAACTTTAGTTATTTTTCCAGAATCATCTGTAATTTCAACTTTTTTCACTTTAGGTACTCTCTTTTTCTTGAAAGTTTAAATCTTCTATAAACTAAAATTAGTACTAACAGTAAAAATACAGAGCCAATTCTAAATTCTGTTCCTAAAATATAGTCTGCAAATTCTTCAAATACACCAAGACCCATACCAGACATTGCAACTCCTGGTAAATTTCCTAGGCCCGCAACAATAACAATCATAAATGATCGAATTGTATATGGTAACCCCATGTAAGGGTGAATTGTAAATGTTATAGAAATTAAAGCTCCAGCAACACCACAAAGAGCAGCATTAATACCAAATGTTGCTGCATAAACCTTTTCTGTATCAACGCCTAAAATTTTAGCAGCTCTAGCATTTTGTGCAGTAGCTCTAATTGCACGTCCAAGCTTAGATTTTTTCATGTAAATTACCAAACATATTGCGAATAAAATACTTATAAAAGCTGAAAACAGTTTTGAGTTTGGCAATACAACGTTATTGTTAAACAACATAGTTGTTCCATAATCAGAATTTGCCAGCACAACATCAGCACCAAATGCAAAATTCATTAACTGCATGAACAGAATACTTATTCCAAAGGTTGCTAATATGGAAATAAATAAGTCTCTATCCACTACTTTATTAATAACTAATTTGTAAATTAGAACACCGAGGAAATACATTATCACCGGTGCAACAATTACACCCCATGCTGGATGAATACCGTAAAGGTACATAAAATATGCTATGTATCCTCCCAAAATAACAAGATCTCCTTGTGCAATATTAATAATGTTCATCACTCCCCATTGAAGAGCCATCCCATAAGCAATCAACGCAAATAAAATTCCAAGAAGAATTCCATCCAAGCAAGCTTGGACTGTTATCATCGGATATTGGAAAACCATGAAATCCATAAAAAGTATTTTGGGTTATATAAAAAAAAGCCCCCTAATACTAGGGGGCTTTAATATTTTTTATTTTATCTTTCTGACCACTTTGGAACAGGATGTATTAACTTAGCTGATGCCCATTTAGTTGGCGCAACAACTTTGTTCTCACATTTGCCTGAGTCATCACACATTACTTGGAAAAGTACCATAGGTTTGTCAACATTTTGACCACCAGGTGCAAATTTAATATTTCCATAGAATGTTTGCATGTTAGTATCCGCAAGAGCATCTCTTACTTTCTTTTGATCAAACGAATTTGCTCTCTCAAAAGCATCTTTGAATACTAATAACGCAGCAGAGGATTCTGCAGATTGATAAGGTGGATCATATCCAAACTCTTTCTCAAAGTCAGCGGCATAAGTCATTCCATCTTTAAAGAAATTGTCTTTATATGTTAATGTTTTGTGCCATTGAGACGCGCATAATGCGTACTGTGAGTTTTTGCCATGCTGTTTTGATAGTTTAGCAGCATCACAGTGAGTCATAGCTAACATTGGAACATCTACCTTCATTTCAGCAATTTGTCTAATTGCAGTAAGTGCACCTTTTGTATGACCTGATACAACAAGAACATCTGGCTTCATTTGTTTAACTTTAACTAATGTTGCAGCCATATCATTTAACTCTTTTGGTAATTTATCATCAATTACTTTTTTTGAGCCGGTTCTTTTAATTGCATCTAAAACTCCCAATCTAACATCTTGAGAAAATGCATCTTGTTCAAATGCCATTGCTACTGTCACTGGTTTTCCATTATTCTTTTCAACTGCTAAATCAATAGCAACATCAAGATACAAATTAGCTGGGGCTAATACAGCAAATAGATATTTGTAACCTTTTGTAAACAAAGATCTAGATGCACCATTTGCTTCAACCATTGGAACACCATATTTTTCAGTCACTGGAGCAATCGCTTTAGTTAAACCAGAACTGTAAGGGCCAAGCATGAACTCAACACCATCTTGTGATATTAATCTTTCTGCAAGCTGTGCAGCTCTCTTAGGGTTTGATTCATCATCGTAATAAATAATATCAAACTTATAAGTCTTTCCACCAACTTTAACACCACCCATGCTGTTAATTCTATCAACGGCCATGTTATAACCATTTTGAGTATGAACACCATTAGATGAGTATTTACCAGTTAAGGAAATCGCAGCACCTAAAATAATTTTGTCACCAACTACTTTTGCAAAAGATGCAACAGAAGTTGAAAATAAAATTACTAATGCAGAAACAAAACTTAAAATTATTTTATTTAATCTCATTTTATTTCCTCTTTAATTAATTAATTATGTGATGATTAAATAAAGAAATTTTATTTTATGCAAGTGGCAATAAAGGCCAAATCTAACTAATATTGTTGAGTTACAACGATTATTACAGCGATAATTACTAAAACACTCGCAGAAATTGTATTAATTGTTTTAGGATTAGCAGTTATCCACTTTATTAGTTTTTGTGCGAGCATTGCGTAGCCAATCAAAGATATAAAATCTAAAACGATGTAAGTTGTAATTAAAATTACAAATTGAACCAATAAATTAGAATTAAAGTCAATAAATTGAGGAAAAATAAAAGGAAAAAACATCCAAGCCTTAGGACTTGTACCAGCAACTAAAAACCCATCTCTAAAAAAAGATAAGTTACTTTTTTTTATTTCTCCTTCATTTGTAATACTTTTTGGTCGAGATTTATAAATATCATAAGCTAAATATAATAAATAAATTATTCCGATCCATTTAAACGCATTAAGTGCTATTGAGTTCTCTGAAAAAAAGGATCCAATGACAAAAATAACTAAAGTTGCTTGAATCAAATTTGCGGTTATATCACCTAAAGCAGACCATACACATTTTCCAACTCCATAATTCATTGAATAAGAGATAATTACAATCCTTGGAGTTCCGGGTGTAATAAATAAAAAAATAATTATCTGCAGATAAAGTATAAAATCTAGGGGGAGCATAAAAAAAGATAGTCCTTAAAAACCGGGAGCTAAAGATGGCTAAGAAGGACTATCAAACAGATAATATCAGAGGCTAAAAAAAATGCATTAAATATTTTTTTCAAATATAAAGGATTTATGAAAAAAAAAGGTCACAGGCCAATTACCAAAGTTAAAAATCCAGAACCCAAAATGGACGATCCTGATTGGATCATTTGGGCTGCTTGGGCAGATAGGATAACTTTTGAGGAAATTGAAAAAAAAACCGGGAAGAAAGAGTCTGACGTAATTAAAATTATGAGAAGGTCTCTAAAACCATCCTCTTTCAGATTATGGAGAAAAAGAGTAAATCAAAAAAGTATAAAACATCGTAAAAAGTTTGAATACTCTAGAAAAGAAATTACTAGTAAAATTAAAAAAGGTGATTATTTATAAACTATGAAAAAAATTACCATGTATACAGGTCCCTTTTGCAATTATTGTGAAGCTGCTAAAAGATTATTGGCAAGAAATAATGCAACTTATAAAGAAATTGATATTTCAAAAATTGCAGGTGCAGCTGATGAGATGATTAAAAAAGCAAATGGTAAAAGAACTATTCCCCAAATCTTTTTTGATGATGAACATATTGGTGGTTACGATGAAGTTAGAGCACTAGAAAAAGAAAATAAACTTCAAGATCTTTTAAAAAATTAATTTAGATTATCTAATCTTTAGGTTTAAAAACTAAACAAACACCGTTATTACAAAATCTTTTTCCTGTAGGTTCAGGTCCATCATCAAATACATGACCATGATGTCCTCCACATTTTTTACAATGATACTCAGTTCTTGCATAACCTATGTGATGATCCGTTTTAGTCTCAAATACATTTGGTAAAGACTCATAAAACGAAGGCCAGCCTGATCCACTCTCATATTTTGTTTTTGAGTCAAATAATTTTTCCCCACAATTAGCACAATGAAAACTTCCTTCTCTCTTTTCATGGTTAAGTTCACTTGAACCTGCACTCTCTGTTCCTTCTTCGAACAAGATTAATTTTTGTTCTGCAGTTAAATTTGGATTTATTTTTTTTGTCATGACACTATATATTTAGCACAGGATTTGTGTAAGATTGAATGTAATTCAACTAATTTATTAAAATCTTTATTATAACCACCACCTAAAACACCACAAAAAGGTATTCTTTTAGAAAAAAAGTTTTCAATAACAAGCTCGTCTCTAGATTTAATACCTTCATCAGATATTTTTAGTTTACCTAATCTATCGTTAAAATGAATATCTACTCCAGCTATATAAAAAACAAAATCAAAATTTTCTTGATTTAACCTTTTTAAACAATGTTTAAGTGTCTCAATATAAGCACCATCCTCTAAATTATCTTCTAGCTCCACATCTAAATCACTATTAGATTTTTTAGCTGGATAGTTAGTTTTAGAGTGCATACTGAAAGTAAAAACACTCCTATTTTCTTTAAAAATTTCTGAATTTCCGTTTCCTTGATGAACATCTAAATCAACAATTAATATTTTGTTGGCCAAACCTCGATTTAGTAAATAATGGGCAGCAACAGCCACATCATTGAAAACGCAATATCCAGCTCCACCATTGTAGTTTGCGTGATGACTACCTCCAGCAGTATTACATGATATTCCATAATTAATTGCTAATTTAGAAGCTAAAACAGTACCACCAGTAGCTACTAATGATCTCTGAACAACGCTATCAACAAGCGGAAATCCAATTTTTTTTACTTCCTCTTTACGTAATGTTTTATTTTTCACGTTAGAAATATAATCTTTTGAATGTGCATAACTCAATGTTTCAAGTGAACAGGCATATGGTTTATGAAACTTTTTAACGATTTTATTTTGGATCAAATAATTAGCCAATTCTCCAAACTTGTTTATCGGAAATTTATGATCATCTCCAATTTTGGCAAAATAATCCTCGTGATTAACCACTGGTAAATCCATCGCTACTCTAAAACACGGACTGGTTTTCCATCAACACAAGCCTCCAATCCTTCAATCATTTGATTATAAAAAATACTATAATTTTCTGCTGTCACATAACCTATGTGTGGAGTAAGAAGTGCATTAGGTAAAAATCTAAGTTTATTATTCTCTGGTAGAGGTTCTTTATCATAAACATCTATTCCAGCTCCTGCAATTACATTCGTTGACAATGCAATAATTAAGTCATCTTCCCTCACAATGGGTCCTCTAGAAGTATTAATCAAAAATGCTGTTTTTTTCATTTTATCAAATTCTTTTATGGTAATACAGTCTTTGTATCTTTCACCTCCTTGAACGTGAATTGAAAGCACATCTGAATTTGTAATTAAGTCATCTTTACTACAAGGGAGCACATCTAATTCTTTGCACTTGTCTAAGCTTAAGTTTTCACTCCAGGCCATTACTTGCATTCCAAATGCTTTTCCAATTTTTGCAACTTCTGTGCCAACTCTACCTAGACCAATTAAACCTAAAATTTTTCCTTTTAATTCTACTCCAATTGTAGTTTGCCAATACCCTTGATACATATTGTCAAACTCTTCTTTAAAGTTTCTAGCTAAACCAAGAATTAGTGCCCAAGTTAATTCAGGTGTTGGGTTTAAATTTATGTCTGTACCACAAACTATAATTTTTCTTTTTTTTGCTGCCTCCAAATCGATAGATTTGTTCCTTAATCCACTTGTGATTACAAATTTTAATTCATTTAAATTATCAATTAAATTTTTTGTAATAGGAGTTCTTTCTCTCATAATTAATAAAGCTTCAAAATCAGCTAGCTGATCAATTGCATCAGCCTCATCTAAAAAAGGTTCACTAAAAATTTTAAACTCATATTTTCCTGACAGCTTTCCTAAATCTACAAATTGTTGGGCAACATTTTGATAATCATCTAATATAGCAACCTTAAGCATTTTTAACTTTCTTATTTGACAACAATATTCCAATAATAATAAAACAAGCGCCTAAAATATGATAAAACATAAATTTTTCACTAAAAAAAATAATCGCCATTATTGCACTTAAAATAGGCATTAAATGTAAAAAAACACCTGATCGATTTGCACCAATCATAGATATTCCTTTTATCCATAAAAGGAAAGATGCTAAACCTGGAAACAAAACTACATAAGATAGAATTAAAATAAATGGTAATTCTAAATTAATTCTAAATCCAATTTGATATTCAATAAAATAAACTGGTATCAAAAATATTAAACCAAAAGTAATTACTACTTGAAGTAATGATATTTGAGTTAATTCATATTTCTTTCCTTTTAACAATGTAGAATATAAAGCCCATGAGAACATTGCTATAACCATAGTAATGTCACCTTTGTTGAAATCTAAATTTTTTAATATCTCTATATTTGCTTTTGTTATAATCATAATTACACCTGCAAAAGAGAATACTACTCCTATAATTTGAAAAATATTTGTCTTTTCAATTTTTAAAATTGAAGAAAACAACATAATCATGACAGGTATTGTAGAGATCATTAAAACTCCACTAATCACCTGAGTAAAATTTAATGAATAATAAACAATTGAATTAAATACAGTAATACTAGTTACTCCTAAAATAATGAAAAGCTTATAGTTCTTAATTATATAGTTTCTTTTTTCTAATATTTCAGGAATTGTAAAAGGCGCTAAAATCAACCAAGCAAAAAGCCATCTATAAAAATTTAGTGAAAAAGGAGGAACTTCATAAAAACTTGCGAGTTTACCTACTACAAAATTTCCTGCCCAGAAAGTTACTGTTAAAAATAGATATAAATAAGCTAAAAAATTATTATCTTTAGTCACTTAACTAAATCTAAGCGAACTATAAGGTTTTAAATCTAAATTTGTATTTTCGTTCGCTATCATTCCTGAAACAATCTTTCCAGAAATTGGACCTAAAGTCCATCCTAAATGATGGTGTCCAAAACAATAAAAAATATTTTTGTAATTTTTAGAAGGCCCCATAACAGGTAAAAAATCTGGTAAAGTTGGTCTAAATCCTAGCCACTCATCCTCATGCTCAGGTAAATCGCCAAGCATATATTTCGCATTGTTTATTAAATTCTTAACTCTTGATTTAGATAAAGGATTATCTAATCCACCAAACTCTACAGTTCCAACAACCCTTAAACCTTGTTCCATCGGTGTAATTCCAAATCCACGGTTAGAAAATATTACAGGTCTACTTAATAAATGATCACAGTTTTTGAAATGAACATGATATCCACGCTCTGTATCTAAGGGTATTTTTTCGCCAAGATTGTCTGTTAATTTTTTTGAAAAAGCTCCACAAGCTATTACTGCTTTATGAAAAACATAACTCTGAGTTTCAGTTTTAAACACTGGTTTTTCTTCATCAAAACTAATGTCTTTAATATTTGCTTTTTTAAATTTTCCACCTTTTTTCAAAAATAAATCAAAAAATTTTAAAAGAATTCTTTTTGGATTTCTTGCATGTCTTGCATAAGGATAATAAACACCTGCATGGTAAAATGGTTTAATATGTGGTTCAAGATCATGTATCTCAGCTTTATTTACTAATTGCTGTTTAACTCCTAATTCTTCCCTTACTCTAATTTCTAATTCTCTACTTTTTAAATCTTTATCATTCCATATATAAAGAATACCTTTGTTTTCAACTAAGCCTTCCAAATCAATTTCTTCGAACAATTCATCATAAGCTGGTAAAGCTAAATCTAAAATTTGATGCATATTTTTAGCAGTATGCATCATCTTAGTTTTAGTAGTATTCATTATAAATTTTATAAACCATGGAATCATTTTAGGAACATAATTCCATTTTAAAGCAAGTGGACCTGCAGAACTTAGCAACATTGCGGGTACATCTGCTAGAACATCGGTTCTGTTTAAAGAAAGAGATGCATAAGGTGAAAAGTGACCTGCATTACCATAAGAGGCGGCTTGGCTTCCTGGGTTATCTCTATCAAAGATAGTTACGTCAAAACCTTTTTTTTGAAGAAACAAAGCATTAGATACACCTTGAATTCCTGCTCCAACTATTCCTACTTTAAAATTTTTTTTCATAAAATTGTTATACAATTTAAAATTAAATTAAGAGAGTGACAAATTATGCAATCATTTGTTTATGATTAATTTTTGCACTCAATACGATACCAAATCCTATCATAGTGGCTAACATTGAAGAACCTCCATAGGACATGATGGGTAAAGGAGAACCAACTATAGGTAGCAGACCCAAAACCATAGATAAATTTACTACAATATAAATAAAAATTGCAAAAGCATAACCAAAACAAAAAAGTCTAGCAAAATTACTTCTCGAAATTGCTCCTATTCTCACAATTCTAAAAATTATTATTGAGTATAGTATCAAAAGACCAACTGAGCCTATAAAACCAAACTCTTCTGAAAATAAAGTAAATATAAAATCTGTATGTTTTTCAGGTAAAAAATCTAAATAACTTTGTGTTCCTTTTAAAAAACCTTTTCCACCAAGGCCACCTGAACCAATAGCTATTTTTGACTGTATAATTTGATATCCAGCACCCAATGGATCTCTATCTGGATCTAAAAAGGTCAATATTCTCAGTTTTTGATATGGTTTAAGAAATGAGATTATAAATGGGAGTGAAATTAAGAAAGTAATAAATGAGTATATAAAATATTTAATTTTCATGCCTCCTAACCACAAGATAATTAATCCACTTAAAGCAATTAATATAGATGTACCAAGATCAGGTTGAGAAATTACAAAAATTACTGGAATTATTATAATCGATAATACAATAGTTACACTGGTAAATGAGTTTACATTTTCTATTTTTAATCTATGAAAATATTTCGCAAGACACATTATGATTGCTACTTTCATAAGTTCTGACGGTTGCAAAACAAATAAATAAAGGTCCATCCATCTTTGTGAACCAGAAGACTTTATTCCAAAAAATGAGACATATATTAATAAAAGTATTACTATGAGGTAGATTATATAAGAAAAGTTATGCCAAAATTTTATATTAAAGAAAGCTACAAAAATCATTAAAGGAAAAAAAACTACAAGTTTTACAAGATGATTTTTTGTATGAAAAAGTATTTCACCTCCATCCGTAGAATACATAACAAAAACACTTAATGCAGAAAGAAGAATAACTGAGATCAATAATATATAGTCTAAGTTTTTTATTTTTTGAAATAATGTAATCTCATTACTCAATCTATCGTGCTGAAACATTTAAACAGTAATCCTCTCAAAATTTGATTGTTTATTTCTTAAATCATGCCTGTCGATAATTAATTTAAATAATTTTTTTGCAATTGGTGCTGCCGCCTTACTTCCAGAACCACCATGTTCTACAATTATACTAAGCGCATATCTTGGGTTAATATATGGGCCATAAGCAATATATAAAGCATGATCTCTATCTTTGTATGGTATTTGCTCTAATTCTAAATCCAATTCCCTCTCTCTTTTGCTAATTCTCTTTACCTGAGCTGTTCCTGTTTTTCCTGCAAATTGGTATTTAGGATCATCAATTCTTGATTTATAAGAGGTCCCAAATCTTTCATTAGTTGAAGCGAACATAGCTTCTTGAACAATCTTAATATTTTTTTGGTTTTTAAATAACTTTTTGTCTAACAATTGCTCAGAGTCAGTATCAAATAATAACCCACTTTCCATTGATTGTTTTGCATCTTCATAAGAAATTGGATTACTATCCACAATTATTTTTGGTTTTACAGCAAAACCTCCATTTGCAATTTGTGCAGTCATCATACAAAGTTGTAAAGGAGTTGATTGTATATAGCCTTGACCAATACCTGTTATTAAAGTTTCCCCTAATACCCAGCCTTTACCGAGATTATTTTTTTTCCATTTTGTATTTGGAAATAATCCTCTTTTTTCATTATCAAAATAATCGCCGAGAACTTTTTTACCTAAGCCAAACTTTTCAGCTGTAATGTTCAATCTATCAACACCTAATAACCTAGCAACTTCATAAAAATATGTATCACACGATTGTTTCATTGCATTTCTCAAACTTACCCAACCATGTCCTTTTTCCTTCCAACAGTGAAATGTTTGTCCATATAACTCCATTTTTCCTGTGCATTTAACTTTAAACTTTGTATCTATTACTTTATTTTCTAAAGCTGAAAGAGCAACGATTGGCTTTATTGTTGAACCTGGAGAGTACAAACCCGAAAGCGTCTTGTTTATTAATGGTTTTAATGGGTTATTTCTAATTAATTGCCATTCGTCTTGACTTATTCCAAATAAAAATAAGTTTGGATTATAAGATGGAGATGAATACATTGCTATTATATCTCCAGTATAAATATCCATTACACTTATAGATCCTGCTTTTTCATTTAACAATTTCCCACAAGCTTTTTGTATTTCTGTGTCTACAGTTAAACGTATTTTTGATCCTTGCTCACCTTTTTGATACTCGAGTTGATTAATTCTTTTTCCGTAAGCATTTACTTCATATCTTTGAATAGCATTTGTTCCAATTAAATGATTTTCAAGTCTTTTCTCTAAGCCTAGTTTTCCAATTTTCATTCCTGGTACAAATCTTTCTTGGATAATTTCATTTTCTAAAATTTCTTGTTCATTTGGTTGACTCACATATCCAAGAACATGTGTGTATACATCATTAAATGGATAGTTTCTAGAGATTGTCATTACTGGTTTAACGCCAACAAGATCGTATAAATAATTATTAATTTTTACAAATTGACTCCAGCTTAAGTTTTCAGAAACAATAATACTGTCCCACGGTTTTAGCTCTGCTTTTAATTTATTTATTCTTGCAATTCTTTTGTCACTTAGATTTAAAAGATTTTTTAATCTAACTAGTAAATAATTGAAATTCTCAACTTGCTCTGGAATTATATGTAATTGATAAACTTTTAAATTCCCTGCAATTACATTTCCAAAATAATCAACAATATTTCCCCTTGTAGGTGGGAGTTTCCATTCTCTAATTCTATTTTTATCTGAAAGTGTTAAATATTTTTTATTTTCGTTTATTTGAAGAGAAAATAAACGAGCAACGATACCAACAAAAACTACTACTTTTGCTGCTCCGATTATGAACATCCTTCTATTAATTACATCTGTTTTTCTTATTCCTGAATTAGATTTAATCATTTGTTTGATATGAAATTCTTTCGTTCAAAAAATTAAAAAATAAAAAAAATATTGGATAAAATAAAAAAGTAAAACCTGAATTAATCAAATAATTTGTGTAATCAACTTTAATCAAAAAGACCAAATCCAAAATAATCACTTGAATTGAATTTATTAATAAAATTGTGAATAATAATGATATCCAATCCTTCATAAAATTTGGGGTTAAAGTAATGTTTCTTATGTAAGCTGTTACCGAGCAAAGAATAAGGTAACAAAAACTACTAATTCCTATTGGTATACCTATTACAACATCATTAACTATTCCTGCAAAGAAAATTGCTAGATAACCTAATTGATCAGGATTTCTTAAAGTCCAAAAAAAAATTAATAGATGAACAAAATTAAAAGAAAAATAATCAAGTTTTAAGTAATTAAAATCAAGTTCATTAAATACAGAAAAAAATAACATTATAAATGGTGAGTAGGATAAGAATATTTTTAAAAAAGGACTTTTATTAAGTGATGACATTATTCTTCTCCACCTATTTTATAAGATACTATTTTTACATAGTTGAGTTGTGTAAAATCAGAAAAAAAATAAATTTTTCCTTCTGATATGTTGTTAATTTTTCCAATTGGTATACCAGGTTTGAATAAACCACCAAGACCTGAGGTGTAAGCAAAAATTTCTTTATTTTTAAAATCTTCTCTAAATTCTTCTTGAGTATGTTCGATTTTTCCAAATTCACTTCCTGTACCAGAAATAACAGCTTGTATGTCATCTGGCTCTAGAACAGATGGTATTTTACTATTAAGGTCAGACAATAGTAATGCCCTTGAATTAGTATAATTTACTTCAATTATCTGTCCAACTAGATAAACATCATCAATAACTGCCATTCCAATTTTTACTTTATCTTTTGAGCCTTTATTTAATACTACTGATTTTAAATAAGGGCTGTCTTTATCAATTAAAACTCTTGCAAAAATTTCTTGTGAATTTATACTTTCGTCAAGTAACTCTCTAAGCTTTTTATTTTCTGCAGTTAAAAACTCATTTTGTAATTTAAGTTGATCAGAATTTTCTATTTTAATTAAATCTTTCTGATGACTTTCATATAAATGCATATGTGATTTTAATTTTGAAGTTATTTCTTTTAATTTATTTTCTGGGATTGATGCAATATGAGATGATCTATAAATTACTTCATTAATTCCTAATTTAACAAATTGTATTGCTTTAAAATTAAAATTACTTAGAACAATTACAAAAATTGATAAAATAATTAAAGTTAATAAAGAAAATTTTTGTTTATCTTTTTTTTTTAAGAAAGCTGACCTAATGGCAATTACAAAATCATCTCTGCCAGTAGCCATTTTTCCTAATATTCAGATAACATAGTAGAAAAAGTTTCTTCTTGATCCAAAGCTTTACCTGTACCGACAGCAACACAAGATAATGGATCATCTGCTATATGAACTGGTAAACCTGTTTCTTTAGAAAACCTTTTATCGATATTTTTTAACAAAGCACCACCACCTGTTAAAGTTAAACCCATATCAACTAAATCAGCTGACAACTCAGGCGGAGTATTTTCTAACGCATCTTTAATTGCACCAACCATCTGTTTCATAATGTCGTTTAGTGCTTCAGCCGTATCTTCTTCTGTAATATTAACTTCCTTTGGAGTGCCTGATCTTAAATCCCTACCTTTAACCGGGTAAGTGTTTGTCCCAGTTGGAACAGCTGTTCCCATTTCTTTTTTTATTTTTTCGGCAGTAGTATCACCAATTAATAAATTGTATTCTTTTCTCATGTAATCCACGATTGCAGAGTCCATTGAGTCACCTGCAACTCTTAAAGATTTAGAGTAAACTAATCCGCCTAAAGACATTACTGCAATTTCACTTGTACCCCCGCCAATATCTACAATCATAGAACCGGTTGCTTCAGAAATTGGTAGATTTGCTCCAATAGCTGCTGCAATTGGTTCCTCAATTAATTGAACTCTTCTTGCACCTGCTGCTAGAGCACTATCTTGAATTGCTTTTCTTTCCACTGGTGTAGAACCAGTTGGTACACAAATTAAAATTCTAGGATTTGCAAATGTACTTCCTTTATGAACTTTTTTAATAAAATGTTTAATCATTTCTTCAGTAACTATAAAATCTGCAATAACTCCATCTCTTAAAGGTCTAATTGCACTAATATTACCTGGTGTTCTTCCAAGCATTGTTTTAGCTTCATCTCCAACTGCTAATACATTTTTTTTTCCACCTTGATCAACTATTGCAACAACTGAAGGTTCATTAAGAACTACTCCTTGACCCTTTAAAACTACAAGTGTATTGGCTGTTCCAAGATCAATCGCCATATCTTGGCTCCATATTTTTTTAACACTGCTAAATAACCCCATTATATCCCTCTTACTTTCTGACTTTCTTGCTCCATGGGAGCTGTTTTATCTCGTTTGATTATCATTTTATTTAATGCATTTATGTAAGCATTTGCTGATGCAACTAAAGTATCTGTATCAGCTGCTTGGCCTACAGTTGTTTTACCCTTTTCCTCGATTTTTACACTTACTGTAGCTTGTGCATCTGTTCCTTCTGTAACTGCATGAACTTGATAAAGTTGCAAGTTAACATCATGAGGATACAAAGTTTTAATACATTTAAATATTGCATCCACCGGTCCATCTCCAGTTTCTGTTGCATTTTTAATATCACCATAAACATCCAAAGTCATTTCTGCTTTTTGTGGTTCACCTGTTCCAGCAAAAACTTTTAAAGATTTAAGAGTAATTGCATTCACTTTATTATCTACAATTAAACTATCATCTACTAAGGCAATAATATCTTCATCGTAAACATGTTTTTTCTTATCTGCTAAGACTTTGAATTTTGCAAATGCATTTCCTACTACATCGTCAGTTAAATCTGGATAACCTAGACTGTTTAATTTATCTTTAAATGCATGTCGCCCTGAATGTTTTCCCATTACTAATGATGTTTGTTTAACGCCTACACTTTCAGGTGTCATTATCTCATATGTTTGTCTATTTTTTAACATTCCATCCTGATGAATTCCTGCTTCATGAGCAAAAGCATTTTTTCCAACAATCGCCTTATTGTATTGAACAGGAAACCCTGTTGCATTTGAAACAATTTTTGAAGCTTTACTTAAAAGTGTTGTATTAATTCCAGTTTCATATGGCATTAAATCAGGTCTTGTTTTAATTGCCATAACAACTTCCTCAAGAGCAGCATTTCCTGCTCTTTCTCCTAATCCATTTATTGTACATTCAATTTGTCTTGCTCCAGCTTGAACTCCAGCTAACGAGTTGGCTACTGCTAAACCTAAATCATTATGACAATGAGTTGATAAAATTGCTTTATCAATATTTGGAACTTTATTTAATAAAGTTTCTATAATTGTAGTAAACTCAGATGGTATTGTATAACCAACTGTATCAGGAATATTAATTGTTGTAGCTCCATTTTTAATTGCAAGCTCTACAGTTTTACACATGTAATCCATATCAGTTCTTGTTCCATCCTCACAAGACCACTCAACATCATCAGTAAACTTTCTTGCATAAGCAACATGTTTTCCAATCGATTCATAAACATCTTCTGGGGACATATTTAATTTATGCTTCATGTGTAAAGGGCTTGTAGAAATAAATGTATGTATTCTAAATCTTGGTGCATGCTTTAGAGCTTCATAAGCTCTATCAATATCTTTTACCGAATGTCTTGAAAGTCCTGCAGGAATAGAGTTTTTTAAAATTTTACTTACTTCTGAAACAGCTTCAAAATCCCCTGGTGAAGCTATTGGAAAACCTGCTTCAATTATGTCTATACCTAATTCATCAAACACTCTAGCGATTTGAATTTTTTCTTCTAAACTCATAGACGCTCCTGGCGATTGCTCACCATCACGCATAGTAGTATCAAATATAAAGACTCTATCTTTATTGCTCATAACTAAAATTTTTAGAAAATCTATAATACAATCTATGAGAGAGATTACAAATTAATTAGTTAAATAATCAATTTTAATCGACCATTTTAGGCTTACGAAAAATTAATTATAAATAGACTCAATTTTAGGCATTAACCGTAAAAGCTCTTTTGTATATTCATGGTCGGGTTTTAAAAATAAATCCTCAGTGTTTGAAACCTCACACAATTTGCCATCTTTTAAGACTCCAATTCTATCGCACATTTGTCTAACAACCGGTAGGTCATGGCTAATAAATAAAATTGTTAAATTTAATTGTTCTTGTAGATCTTTAAGTAAATTTAATATTTGGGCTTGTATACTTACATCCAAAGCAGAGGTAGGTTCGTCACAAACCAAAAGTCTTGGTTGTGTGGCAAGTGCTCTTGCAATAGATATTCTCTGTCTCTGTCCTCCTGAAAATTCATGTGGATATCGATCTGCAGATTTTTGGGTTAATTCTACAGACTCAAGTAAGTCATAAATATAATTATTTAAATCTATATTTGATATGGATGGGTTGTGAAGTGTGATTGGTTCTGCAATTATATCTTTCACTTTTAATCTTCCATTTAGTGAAGAATAAGGATCTTGAAATATCATTTGAATTTGTTTTCTAAATTTCATTAATTCTGATCTTTGTTTTATTTTTGTAATACAAACGTTGTCAAAAAAGATATTTCCAGAAGAAGGTTTAAATAAATTTACAATCATTTTTGCAATTGTAGATTTTCCACTTCCACTTTCTCCCACTAAGCCAAAAGACTCACCTTCTTTTATGTCAAAAGAAACATCATTAACAGCCATCACAGAATTCTTAGAACTTTCTGTAAAAAAATTATCGTCAAAAATTTTACTCAAATTTTTTATTTGTACTAAATCCTGATCTATTATTACTTTTTTTGTCCATCTATTTAATATTTTGATATTATTTTCTTTTTTGTCACTGTTTTCTTTTTCAACTATTACAAATCTTGAAATTTTTTTGTTAGTTGGTGGAACTGAACTTACTAAGCTTTTAGTATAATTTTCTTGTGGTTTGGTTAATATTTTTTTGGTTTCACCAATTTCAACTAAATTGCCACTTTTCATAACTGCAACTCGATCTGCAGTTTCAGCTATAACCCCCATGTCATGAGTAATTAAGATGACCGCAAGGTTTCTTTCTTTTGTTAATTTTTTAATTAGTTCTAAAATCTGAGATTGAATTGATACATCTAGTGCTGTTGTTGGTTCATCTGCAATTAACAATTCTGGTTCGCAACATAGAGCTAAAGAAATTACTACTCTCTGTCTCATTCCACCTGAGAATTGGTGAGGATAATTATCAAATCTTGTCTCCGCATCTTTTATACCAACTTCTTTTAATAAATTTAAAGATTTATTTTTTGCTTCTTCTTTGCCTAATTTAAGATGAGTTTGAATTGTTTCAATTAACTGTTCCCCCACTGTAAGAATTGGGTTAAGTGAAGTTTGAGGATCTTGAAATATCAATCCAATTTTATTTCCTCTATATTTAACAATGCCTTCAGAATTTTCATGAATGTTAAGATCACCTAAAATAACTGATCCACTAGATACTTTACCTGGCTCATCAATTAAATTTATAATAGCGTTTCCTACTGTACTTTTTCCTGATCCAGATTCTCCAACTAATCCTAAAATTTCTCCTTTATTAACCTCAATATTCACATTCTTAGCAGCGTTAACTGTTTCTTTTCTCATTTGGTAATCAACACTAAGATTGTTTATTTTTAAAAATGTCATTTTTTTAATTTTGGATTTAAAGTATCTCTCATCCAATCCCCTAATAAATTAATTGAAAATGCTAAAATAACTAAGAAAATTGCTGGAAAGAAAGTTATCCACCATTCTCCTGAAAATAAAAAGTCATTACCAAGTCGTATCAATGTGCCTAAAGAAGGTGTTGTTGGAGGTACGCCAACTCCTAAAAAACTTAAAGTAGACTCAGCTAAAATAGCAAGAGCTAAACCAATAGTTCCAATTACTAACACCGGTCTTAAAATATTTGGTAAAATATGTTTAAACATAATAATTATATTAGAAACCCCAATTATTGTTGATGCTGAAACATAGTCTTTATTTTTTTCCACCAAAGTTGCAGCTCTAGAAACTCTAGCAAATTGTGGCCACTCTGAAATACCGATTGCAAATATTAAAACATAAATTGCCATTTCATCATGCATTTCTCTTGAGATTAATCCTCTTGCTATTCCATCAACCAACAATGCCATCAAAATACTTGGTACTGTTAACTGAACATCAGTTAATCTCATTACTATCATTTCATATTTTCCCCCAAAAAATCCTGCTGTTAATCCCAATCCAACTCCAAGAATTAAGCTAAAAATTATCGCAGAAAAACCTACTATTAAAGAAATCCTACAGCCATACAAAATTGTTGATAACATATCTCTTCCTTGTCCATCAGTGCCTAAAATAAATTTAGCAAGACCATCTTCTGTCCATGAAGGTGGTGTAAATGCATCCATTAATGATAGAGAGGATGGATCAAAGGGATTGTAAGGTGTTACGAGCTCAACAAAAAAAGAACAGAAAAAAATTATAAACAAGATTGTAGATGATACAATGGCAGTAGGCGATTTAATAAAGCTATGATAAATATCATTATCTTTGATTCTTTCCCAAGTACTTAAAGTTTTGTTATCCACTTGCAGCATCTCCTTTAACTCTAATTCTTGGATCAATTAAATAATAAAGAATATCAACTATAAAATTTATCATTACGAAAACAAAAGCTATAAAAACTAAATAAGCTGACATGATTGGTATATCTACGAATTGAACTGCTTGAATAAATAAGAAGCCCATACCAGGCCATTGAAAAACAGTTTCGGTAATAATTGAAAATGCAATTAGGGTTCCAATATTTATTCCTGCTATAGTTATTACTGGTATCAATCCATTTTTTAATGCATGTTTGTATTTAATACTATTTTCATTAATACCTCGAGCACGCGCAAATTTAATATAATCTGTTTGTAATATTTCCATCATCTCTGCTCGTACAAGTCTGATGATATAAGTCATTTGGAAAAGACTTAATGTTACTGAAGGAAGTATAATTGCTTTAAGTCCAGAGACTGTTAAAAATCCTGTAGTCCAAAAACCTAAATCAACAACTTCTCCTCTTCCAAAAGAAGGTAATATTCCTAAGATTACTGCAAACAAATATATAAATAATATACCAATTACAAATGTGGGTAGCGAAACCCCCAACAAGGAGACTGCCAAAACAAAATCGCTTAAAAAGCCTTTTCGATTTATGCCGGTATAAACTCCTAATAATGTACCAGTTATAAGAGCAATTAATGCAGAAATAACAACAAGTTCAATAGTTGCAGGCAATCTTTCAACTATTAATTCTGAAACAGGTCTTCTTAATTGATATGAAATTCCAAACTCACCCTTTGAGGCATTAACTATAAATCTTGAAAATTGAACATGAATTGGATCCATCAAACCTAATGTTTCTCTTAATTCTGCTCTTTCCTCATCAGAAGTCTCTTCTCCAACCATGTTATTAATCGGATCTCCAACAAAATTAAATAAAGAAAAAGACACAAAAGCGACAACCAACATCACCAAAGCAGATTGAAACAGCCTTTTAAAAAAATATTTTATCAATTTGTGAAGGTTTAAACTTACAAGCCCTTTAAAAATTTAAAGGGCTTGTAATAATTTTTAATTAGTTAAAACTAGCAGTTCTGAATAACGGTTCGTTATTCGGTCTGATAGGAACATTAACATTGCTTTTAGATGCCCAAGAAATTACTTGGTGATGTAAAGGAAGATAAGAAATATCATCTTTTACTATTTTCCAAGCTTTTGCAATGGCAGCATTTCTCTTATCTAAATCAACTTCACCTTCCATAACTCTAATTGCAGCATCAACATCTGCATTACTAAAGTTAACTTTGTTCCAGCTAGCACCAGACTCATATAAGTAATGGAAAACATAGTGACTATCTAAAGTTGGAACACCCCATCCTAGCATGTAAAAATCACCTTGATCATCTTTAAGCTCTTTGAAGTGTTTACTTTTAGTTTGAGCAAATAAGTTAACGTTAACTCCAATTTTACCCAACATTCCAACAACAGCCGTACATATTGCCTCATCGTTTACATATCTGTCATTAGGACATCTAAGTTCAACGTCAAAACCATTAGGATAACCCGCATCAGCTAAAAGTTTTTTTGCAGCATTAACATCGTAAGGTAATCTTTTATCAAGATCAGCTGTATACCCATTTACACCTGGGAAAGTTATAATGCCTGCTGGTTCACTTAAACCTCTCATAACTTTTTTCTTAATCGCTTCTATATCAATTGCTTGATAAAGAGCTTGTCTTACTTCTTTTTTCTTGAATGGATTATCACCTGTATTTCCGGTTCTTAATTTATCAGCTGCTTGATCCATACCTAAGAAAATTGTTCTCATTTGAGCTGTACTTTCAACTTTATGACCTGAAGAAGATCCAATTCTTTTTAAATCTTGAACTGGAGCATCAGTAACTATATCAATTTCACCTGATAATAAAGCTGCAACTCTTGTAGCTGCATTTTTTATAGGCATTAATTCAATTTGAGTTACTTTTTTGTCCTTCATCTCACCCCACCAATGTTTATTTCTTTTAAACACTGTTTTAGTATTTGGTTCTCTTAAAGTTATTTTAAACGGACCGGTTCCCATAGCATTAGTAGCAGAGAAAGTTTCTTGTCCTGCATCCCAATTTTGTGGAGACATTGCAAAGTTTTTCTCTGACCAAGCTTTAGACATTATAAAAATGTTAGATAATTGGTTTAAAAGAATAGGGTTAGGTTTACTTGTAGTTATTTTAACAGAGTAATCTCCAACCGCTTCTACATTAGCAACAGTGCTGATGTATTCTTTAAAATCAGATGTTCTTTGCTTAGCTCTTAATATACTAAAAACAACATCTGCAGATGTCATTCCAGAACCATCTGAAAACTTAGCGTCTTCTCTTAAAGTAAAAATCCAAGTATTTGGATCAGTAGCTTTCCATTTTGTTGCTAAAGCAGGTCCTATTTTCATGTCCAAACCCCTTTGAACTAGAGCTTCGTAAACTTGTCTAGATACTTGTGTAGTTGGACCCTCATTTTGTGCATGTGGATCTAGCGTTAGACTGTCTCCTTGCATAGACCATTTAATAGTTTTTGCCCATGCTGAAGAAAATCCGAATACTAGAACTAACGACAATAATATTCTTACTATATTTTTAGTCTTCATTATTCCCCTCGTTTTTTAAATTTATTTAAAAAAGTATAAGTGAAATAATTGAATTATAGTAGCAATAATTTTCTAATAAAATTTAACTTTTATCGCTATCAACTAATTTTTTTTTACCTATCCAAGGCATCATAGCTCTTAGCTCTGCACCAACTTTTTCAACTGGGTGCTCGGCTAATTTCGCTCTCGTAGCAAGGAAGTTTTTTTGACCATTTTTGCATTCATCCATCCACTCTTTAGTAAATTTTCCAGATTGAATTTCTGACAAAACTTCTTTCATTCTTTTTTTAGTTTCTTCTTTATTTACTACTCTCGGTCCAGATTGATATTCACCATATTCAGCAGTATTCGAAATTGAATAATTCATGTTTGCAATTCCACCTTCATAAATTAAATCAACAATCAATTTAACTTCATGAACTGTCTCAAAATATGCCATCTCTGGTTCATATCCTGCTTCAACTAAAGTCTCATAACCATTTTTAATTAGTTCAACCAAACCTCCACATAATACAGTTTGTTCACCAAATAAATCTGTCTCAACTTCATCTTTAAATGTAGTTTCAATAATTCCTGATCTTCCTCCACCAACTGCTGAAGCATAAGATAAAGCTAAGTCTCTTGCCTTTCCTGAACCATCTTGATGAACAGCAAATAAACAAGGCACTCCACCTCCTTTTTCATATTCACTTCTAACTAAGTGACCAGGTCCTTTGGGAGCAACCATAAAAACATCTAGATCTTTTCTTGCTTTAATTAAATCGTAATGAACATTCAAACCATGAGCAAAAGCGATACTCTTTCCCTCTCTTACTCTCTGTTCAATATGGTTTTTATAAATTTCCGCTTGTAGTTCATCTGGTGTAAGAATCATTACTACATCAGCCCACTCTGCGGCATCAGATAAATTCATTACCTTTAATCCTTTTGACTCTGCTTTAGCTGCACTAGATGAACCCTCTCTTAATGCAACAACAATATCTTTTACTCCACTGTCTTTTAAATTTAATGCATGGGCATGACCTTGACTACCATATCCAAAAATTGCAACTTTTTTACTTTTAATTAAATTTACATCTGCATCTTTTTCATAAAACATTTTCATATTATTTCTCCTATTAAATTAATTAAATATTTTAGCACCTCTTGTCATAGCTACTGCCCCAGTTCTCGAAGTGCTAATAAGTCCAAAGGGCTTTAATTTTTTATTCATTTTATCAATTTCTCTTCTTAGTGCAGTAATCTGAATTACGGCAGAGGTTTTAGTTTTGTCTAATATTACGGGATTAAATCTTTTACAAGCATTTAAACATTTTTCTATTTTATTTCTTTTGCCAACTACTTTAAATAAAGCCATTTCTTTAAAAATTACATTTTTATCTTCCCTCTGAAATTCCGCTACTTTGTGAACAGGAACTAATTTAGTTAATTGAAGCTTAATTTGATCTATCACTTGTGGAGTTCCTGTGGTAACGATTGTTATTCTTGAAATATTTTTAATTGCATCAACTTCGGCAACTGCTAAAGACTCTATATTATACCCTCTTCCTGAAAAAAGACCAACAACTCTAGCAAGTACACCAGCTTCATTATCAACCCACACAACAAAAATATACGTTTCTGGTTTTTCTTTCTTTGTAGGTACACTATAGGCTGATTTTGATTTTGGCATTTTAATTATACTAAAGCTTTGCCTTTTCCCTTAATTTTATTATCCTCTTGATCATTTGGGCCCAAGATCATTTGATTGTGAGGTTTTCCAGATGGAATCATTGGAAAACAATTTTCATTAGGGTCTACATGACAATCAAAAATAACAGGTCCATCGTAGTCGATCATTTCTTGAATTTTGTCATCCAGATCAGATGGATTGTCCGCTTTAATTCCTTTGCACCCATAAGCCTCTGCCATTTTCATGAAATCTGGTAATGCTTCAGAATAACTTTCAGAATAATTTTTTTCATGCAATAGTTCCTGCCATTGTCTTACCATTCCCATATATTGATTATTTAAAATAAATATTTTTATAGGAAGATTGTACTGAACTGCAGTAGACATTT
>CACJYE010000005.1 GCA_902597555.1 uncultured Pelagibacteraceae bacterium | reverse complement strand
CAAATTATCGTTTAAACATAAATTTATAAAATCAGGATTTTCTTTTCTGATTTTTCTAAATTCTGGCAAATATCTTCCTGCTTGTCTCATAATCCATATAGGATTAAATGAAGTATCTTTATTTACTATTATTTTATTTAAAGGTTTCATAAATAAGTATTATTAGTTATTGTAGTTGTAATATATCCTGTGAATAAAGGTGATTATTTTTTATAAACATTATATTCACAATTTACTAACATCTCATGATGTTAAAATTGTTTAAAATGAAGCTTTTTTATCATATTAATTTTTGTGGATTGTTTTACCCTGTTTATTATTAATGTTAATAAATAACAGTTTTTACAAGGTAGTTTTAAATAAATTTAATTTATGCAATTTAATTAAAATAATACAAATTTTTTAACAGTTTATTCATGAGCAATACATACAAAATATATTTAATTTCTGATTCAACTGGCGAAACTTTAGATAGAATATTTTTAGCTCTTAAGGCTCAATTTTTAAATATAGAATATAAAGTTCACTCATATTCGTTTACAAGAACAGAAAATCAAATTTTGAAAATTTTAGAAGATGCCGAAAAAAATACAAATTCAATAATATTGTATACAATTGTAGATAATAATCTGGCTAAATATTTAGCGAATGTAAGTCAGAATAAAAAAATACCATGTTTCGGTGTTCTTGGAAATTTAATCTTAAATTTTTCAAAAATATTGAATCAAAAAGCAACACATGAACCAAGTGGCCAACATGTATTAAATGAGGAATATTATGATAGGATCGAAGCAATTCAGTTTACAATGAATCACGATGATGGAAATTTAATAAATGAAATTGATAAATCTGACATTATCCTTATAGGTGTAAGCAGGACGAGCAAAACCCCAACCTCAATTTATTTAGCAAACAAAGGTTTTAAAACTTCAAATATTCCTCTCGTAAATGAAAACTCTTTACCAGAAAAACTCAAACAAAACCCACAAATGAGATGTGTGGTAGGTTTAAGCACTGAGCCCGAAAGACTTGTCGATTTAAGAAAAAACAGGATGAGTTCATTGAGAGAAACTGAAAATATAAAGTATATTGATTTAGAAAATATTAAACAAGAAGTTCTTGATGCAAAAAAAACATTTCAAAAATATAAATGGCCGCTCATAGATGTTACCAGAAAATCTGTCGAGGAAACAGCAGCTTCTATAATTAAAATTCATGAAATATATTTAAATAATGTCAAATAAAATTATTCTTGCGTCTAAAAGCAAAATTAGAAAAGACATATTAGACAGAAACAATATCGAAAGCATAGTAGAGCCGTCAAATGTTGATGAGGATACTGTTAAATTAAGTTTAATAAAAGAAAAAGCAACTCCAGAAATTATATCAAAAAATTTAGCTGAATTAAAAGCAAATAAGGTAAGTGCAAAAAAAATTGATCAAATTGTATTGGGCGCTGATAGCGTTATAGATTTGGACGGTGAATTAATATCTAAACCTGAAAGTAGAGAGGAAGCAATGACAATTTTAAAGAAGCTCAATGGTAAATCACATTTTTTAATAAGCTCTGTTTGTATATCAAAAAATGGGTCAATGATTTGGAATTACACCGACAAAGCAACACTAACCATGAAGGATTTATCTGAAGAAGATTTAAAAAAATATTTAACTAAGATATCAGATGAAGCTCTTTATGCTTATAATGTTTATCAAATTGAGGGCGAGGGCAGAAATTTATTTTTGAGTATAAATGGTGATGAGGACACAATTATGGGTCTACCAATTAAAAAAATTAAAGAATATTTAAAAAATTTATGAAAATAAAAAAATATTTTGTTATAGGAAACCCCATTGAACATTCACTATCACCAAAAGTTCAAAATCAATGGATAAAAGAAAACAATATTGATGCTGTTTATGACAAAATTAAACTTAATGCCAATCAAATTAAAAATTTCATTCAAAATATTAAAAATCAAGAAATAGCTGGCTGTAACGTTACCATTCCATTTAAAAATATTGTTATACCCTTTACAGACAATTTAACTTTAGAAGCAGAACAAACTCAGTCTGTTAATACGATTGTTTTTGATAATGGAAAATTAGTTGGTCACAACACAGATATTGCTGGTTTTTATAAAGCAATTAAAAGTTTAAATTTTAACATGGAAGGCAAGAAAGTTTTAATTTTAGGCGCTGGTGGTGTTGTTTCTTCAATAATTTTGGCTTTAAAAAAACTAAAGGTTTTAAATATAACTGTAAGCAATAGAACTAGATCAAAAGCTGAAAATTTAAAAATTTTATTTAAAGATTTAAATGTTGTTGAATGGGGTAGTCTGCCAGAGTTTGATATAATAATAAACGCTACAAGTCTTGGTTTAAATAATGAAAAAATAAATTTAGATTTTTCAAAAATTGGAAAAAATAAACTTTTTTATGATGTTATATATAATCCAAGTGAAACTGAATTTTTAAAAAAAGGAAGAGAGTTGGGAAATAAGACTGAGAATGGCAAACTAATGTTTTTATATCAGGCCTGCGAAGCATTTAAACTTTGGCATGATAAAGAGCCATCAATCAATGAAGAGATATTCAAACTATTAGATAATGATTAAAATTGGAATTTTGGGCGAAATAGGTTCGGGTAAGAGTTATGTGGCTAAAAGTTTTGGTTATCCCGTATTTAATGCAGATTTTGAAGTATCTAAGCTTTATAAAAACAATAAAAATATTTTTGTAAAATTAAATAAAGTTTTACCAAAATATATAATTTCTTTTCCAATAAAAAAAAATGAAATAACAGAGGCTATACTAAGTAATAAATCAAATTTAAAAAAAATAAGCAATATTGTTCATAAAGAAGTCAGAAAAAAAATGAATTTATTTTTAAAGTTAAATAAAAATAAAAAAGTTATAATTTTAGATATTCCTCTGCTTATGGAAAATAAAATTTACAATAAAAAAGACATTTTGGTTTTCGTTGATTCCAAAAAATCAGATATTAAAAAAAAACTTAAAAAAAGGTCTAATTTTAATAATAAATTATATAGTGAATTAAAAAAAATTCAGTTTACATCTGTCTATAAAAAAAAAAGGTCAAATTTCATAATCAAAAATAACTTTAAGAAAGAAACCATCAAAAGAGAAGTAAAAAAAATTTTAGCTAAAATATTATAAATGAAAGAAATAGTACTAGACACAGAAACAACGGGCTTATCAGTTCAAGAAGGACATAGGATTGTAGAAATTGCATGTATTGAATTAGATAATTTAATACCAACTGGAAATAAATTTCATACATGTTTAAATCCTGAGAGAAAAGTCTCAGAACAAGCATTTAAAATTCATGGATTTGATGATAATTTTTTGTCAAAACAAAAAAAATTTTCTGAAATTAAGGATGTTTTTTTAAATTTTATTAAAAATAAAAAACTTATTATTCACAACGCAGAATTTGATTTAGCACATTTAAACAATGAACTTTCTTTAGCTGGAAATAAGAAAATTTCAAATGAAGTAATAGATACTCTAATTTTGGCAAGAGATAAATTTCCTGGCTCACAAGTAAGTTTAGATGCTCTTTGTAAACGTTATAGAATTGATAACTCAAAAAGAACTCAACATAATGCTTTGTTAGATTGTGATTTATTATCCAAAGTATATATCAATTTAATTGATCAAAAAGAGCCTGCTTTAGATTTTCGTAATAATGATATTTTTAATAAAGATGTTGGAAATTCAAATATTGAATATTTTAAGAAAATAGTAGTTCCATCAGATGAAGAAATTAAAAATCATCAAAAATATATTAAAGAAAATTTAAAAAAAAATAATTTTAATTAAACTGCTGTTTATATAAACTTTCAAAATCAACTTTTTTGTCGAATTTTACCCCAGGATATCCCGAGTTATGTAAAAGTTCTAAAAGTGATTTTTCTAAGTCAGGATAAATTTTAGTTTGTACATCACATAATATAATTTTCTCTAATTCTTTTTTATCTTTTACTTCTTCATCTATTTTAATAATTGTTGAATATACTAATTCGAAATAAGATTTTTTTTTATTCTGCTCCTTATCTTCAAATTTAAATGTTGTATTTACTTCAACCATGTTATTTTTTAGTGCTGTAGAATTGATATCTATGCCTAATTGGTATTTAGCAATCTGATCTTTTACAAAGAGATATGTTTCAACGTTTGGGGTTTCGCTTGAGAGATCTTTGATATATTTAGCAAGTATTTTATATTTTCCTGTCATTATCATCCTCTATATCTTCAAAGTCTCCTTCAATGTAATCTTTTTTAAAATTTTTTTTGTTTTTAAATTTTTTTGAAAATTTTTTAAACATTATTATTCTTGTTAAAGGGAATATTAATAAAAACCCTATTAGATCTGTTAAAAATCCTGGAATGATTAGTAATAAAGCAGCAAAAGCAATTCCAGCTCCAGATAAAATCTCATAGCTTGGAGGCTCATTTTTACTTAATTGAACAAAACCTGATTTTAGTGTTTTTAGTCCTTCATATCTTGCATAATAGACACCTGTTATAGCGGTTAAGAAAATCAATAATATGGTAGTAAAAGCACCAATCTCAGAACCAATACTAATAAAAAGGTAAATCTCAATTATAGTTAATCCGATTATGGATATTAATATTGTGCCCATTTGTCTTTAATCTAAATTGCCAGTTGAAATTAATCAATAGAGTAATTACTATAATGGTATGAATTACAGCTTCGAATACATAGATATAATTTTGCTTGCAATGATTGCTGGGTTTATTTTTCTAAGATTGAGAGGAATACTTGGCAAAAGAACTGGTTTTGAGGGAAAGTCACCAGCTCAATTTAAAGAAGTTTTAAAAAATATTAAGGTGGATCAAGTTATAAAACCAAAAGAGAAATTTGATGAAGAGGCTCAAAAAGAATTTTTAAAAGGTGCAAAGATTGCCTATGAAACAATTATTACAGATTTCAGCGATAATGATAATAAGATCACAAATGCTAAACCTCTGTTAAATAAAGATATATATAATCAGTTTGATGATGCGTTAAAAGAAAGAGCAAAAAGGGGCCATTTTGCAGAAATAACATTTATTGGAGTTAATAAAGCTGAGATTAAGGAGCATAAAAAAATTGGAAATATTTTAAATGTAACAGTAGATTTTATAGCAGAGGTGATTACATGCATAAGAGATAAAGAAAAAAAAATTGTTTCTGGAGATCCTGAAAAGATTAAAAAAATCTATGATACATGGATTTTTTCACGAGATACTACGTCAGCAAATCCAAATTGGCAGCTAGTTAATATATTAACATAATTGAACGATAATATTTCAGACAAAGATAAAAAAGATTGGCACAAATTTATAAATAGCACCGAAAAATTACCCAATAAAGATTTTAGATACCATAAAAACAAAAACCTAAAAACTAGAGCTATAGATTTGCATGGTTACACTTTAGATGAGGCAAATAAAACTATAGAAGGTTTTATAAATAAAGCTTTTTCTGAAAATATTAACAAACTAATTATTGTTACAGGAAAAGGTCTTCACTCTGAAAATGAAAAAGATCCATATGTTTCAAAAGACTTTGGTATCTTAAAATATTCCGTTCCAGAATTTATTACTAATAATGCCAGTTTAATGAATATGATAAATGAAATTACAGATGCCAAAATAGAAGATGGTGGCGGGGGAGCTTTTTATATTTATTTGAAAAAAAATAAATCTATAAAATAAACTTTGAAAGATCTGTATCTTTAACAAGTGTGTCTAGGTTTTTTTCTATATATTCTTTGTTAATTATAATTTTTTCACCTGCACGATCTGTTGCTGTAAAGCTTATTTCATCTAAAATTTTCTCAATTATTGTGTGTAATCTTCTAGCACCAATGTTTTCAACAGTGGTATTAACTTCTGAAGCAATATTGGCTATAGCATCTATTCCATCATCTGAAAATTCAAGATCAACATTTTCAGTTTTTAAAAGAGCCACGTATTGTTTTATTAAACTAAAATCAGGTTCTCTTAATATTCTTTTAAAATCTTCACTTGTTAATGCTTCAAGCTCAACTCTAATTGGTAATCTTCCTTGTAATTCAGGTAATAAATCAGACGGTTTTGCAAGTTGGAACGCGCCTGATGCAATAAATAAAATATGATCAGTTTTAATAGGTCCGTGTTTAGTATTAACTGTTGTTCCTTCTATTAAAGGTAATAAATCTCTTTGAACACCTTCTCTTGATACATCTCCTCCAACCCTATCGGTTCTAGCTGAAATTTTATCAATTTCATCAAGAAAAACTATTCCATTGTTTTCAGTTGAAAGCTTTGCAGCTTTTATAATTTTATCTTGTTCAATTAATTTATCAGATTCATCATTAATCAAAATTTCATGAGATTCTTTTACTGTCATTTTCTTTTTCTTTTCTTTGTTGCCCATTGATTTTCCAATCATTTCACCAATGTTGATCATTCCAACATTAGCACCAGGCATTCCAGGTATTTCAAAAGAAGCTCCACTTGAACCAGTATCACTTACAGCTATTTCAATTTCATTATCGTCTAAATCACCATTTCTCAGACGTTTTCTGAAACTTTCTCTAGTTGCTAGACTTGCTTTTTTCCCAACTAAAGCATCTAAAACCTTCTCCTCAGCTGCTTTTTGAGCTTGTGCAAAAACTTCTTTTCTTTTTTTCACTTTTTCCATTGAGATTGCAATCTCAATTAAATCCCTCACGATCTGCTCAACATCTCTTCCCACATAACCAACTTCTGTAAATCTTGTAGCTTCCACTTTAACAAAGGGAGCTTCTGCTAGTTTTGATAGTCTTCTTGAAATTTCAGTTTTACCGACTCCAGTTGGTCCAATCATTAAAATATTTTTTGGTAAAACTTCATTTTTCATTTCACCTTTAAGCGCTTGTCTTCTCCATCTATTTCTTAAAGCAACAGCAACAGCTCTTTTGGCTTTATTTTGACCTACAACAAATCTATCTAGTTCAGACACGATTTCTCTTGGAGATAAAGAACTTACTAAAGAAGCTTCTTCTTTTTGATTTTTATCTTTAGGGTGCAGTTGAGTTACGTTTGAATTATCCATTATATTTTTTCAATTTTAACATTATCATTAGTAAATACACATATATCTGCTGCAACTTTAATTGCTTTTTTTGCAACTTCCTCAGCAGACATGCTGCCTTCCATTAAAACTTTGCCTGCAGCAAGAGCGTAATTACCACCCGATCCTATTCCGATTACATCCCCTTCAGGTTCAAGCACATCTCCAGTTCCTGAAATTATGTAACTATTATTTTTATCTCCTACAGCCATTAAAGCCTCTAGTCTTCTTAAATATTTATCAGTTCGCCAATCTTTCGCTAGTTCAACGGCAGCTCTTGATAAGTTGCCTGCATGTTTTTCTAATTTTCCTTCCAATCTTTCAAACAAAGTTAATGCATCGGCAGTTGATCCTGCAAATCCTGCTACCACATCTCTTTTTTCAATTTTTCTGACTTTTGAAGCTGTGCTTTTAACAACAGTATTTCCCATACTGACTTGTCCATCACCAGCAACTACTACTTCGTTATTTTTTCTAATTAGAACAATTGTTGTCATACCTAATAAATGGTAACTATTTTTGATACTTCAAGTGTTCAGACTGATATTGATATAGTGCGATTATGTATGTATACCATTAAAAATATATGGCTAGAAAAGGAAAAGTATCTCGAAAAACAAAAGAAACCAGCATCAATGTTGAAGTAAATATTGATGGAAAAGGTAAGTACCAAATTGACACTGGCATAGGATTTTTAGATCATATGCTTGAGCAGTTATCAAAACATTCTTTAATTGACTTAAAAGTAAAAGCAAAAGGAGATACTCATATTGATCTTCACCACACCACAGAAGATACAGGCATTGCAATTGGAGAAGCTTTAAAAAAAGCTGCTAAAAAATTTGTAGGAATAAAAAGATATGCACACACAGTTATTCCAATGGATGAGACATTAACGAGAGTTGCAATTGATGTTTCGAACAGACCTTATTTGATTTGGAAAGTAAAATTAAAAGTTGAGAAACTTGGAGAAATGGATACAGAACTTTTTAAAGAATGGTTCCAAGCTTTTTCTCAATCTGCAGGTATTACAATGCACGTAGAAAATATTTATGGTGATAATAGCCATCATATAATTGAATCTTGTTATAAAGCATTAGCAAGATCGTTAAGAGCTGCATTAGAGATGGATCCAAGAAATAAGAAAAGTATTCCATCCACTAAAGGCTCATTATAAGTTTAATGAACGTCACAATTGTTGATTATAATTCGGGCAATATAAGCTCGGTGATAAACTCCTTTAAGGAAGTTGCTAAAGATAAAGTAAATATCAAAGTAACTTCAGATTTAAATAAGATTAAATCGTCAGATAAAGTTGTTTTACCAGGGCAGGGTTCGTTTAAAAGTTGTGTTGATAGACTTAATAACATCACTGGTTTAATAGACACTTTAAATGAGTTTACAATTAATAATAAAAAACCTCTTCTTGGAATTTGTGTTGGATTACAAATGTTTGCTGACATTGGATATGAGGAAACAGAAACCAAAGGACTTGGTTGGATTTCTGGAAAAGTATCAAAAATAGATAATCAAAATGGAAAATTTAAATTGCCACACATTGGCTGGAATCAAATAAATATTTTAAAACACAGTAAGATTTTTAAAAATATAGAAAATAATTCTCACATGTATTTTGTTCATAGTTATGAATTTGTACCAGAAGATAAAAATGTAATCTCAGCAACAACAGATTATTCATCAAATATTGTTTGCTCTGTTGAAAAAGAAAATATTTTTGGAACACAGTTCCACCCAGAGAAAAGTGACAGAACTGGGCTTAAAATAATAGATAATTTTATAAATTTATAAATGAAAATATTTCCGGCAATAGATATTAAAGATAAAAAGTGTGTGAGATTAGTCAAAGGAGATTTTGAAAATAAAACTGAATATGAAATGTCTCCAATAGAACAAGCTGGGAAATACAAGGATCATGGTTTTAAGAACTTACACATTGTAGATTTAGATGGAGCGTTAACTGGAGCAACAGTTAATTTGGATATTATTCAAGAAATAGTAAATAAATTCAATCTTCAAATCGAAATTGGTGGAGGAGTAAGGAACTTTGAAAGCATTCAAAAATATACTGATGCTGGTGTTGAAAAAGTTATATTAGGAAGTGCTGCTATAAAAGATAAAAATTTTTTAAAAGAGGCTTGCGAAAAATTTCCAAATCGAATTGCGTTAGGTTTAGATGCAAAAGAAGGATATTTGTCTGTTTCTGGCTGGAAAGAAAATTCTAACAAATTAACTTTAGATTACTTAAAAGAGGTGAATGAATTTGGTGCGAGTAGATTGATTTACACCGATATTAATAGAGATGGAATGAAGCAAAGTCCTAATTTTGAAGAGACAGTAAAAGTTGCGAATATTTCCAATTGTCCAGTAATTATATCTGGTGGAGTTTCATCAATTGATGATATTAAAAAAGCTAAGGAACTAAATAATAGTAATATCGAGGGTATAATAGTTGGAAAAGCTATCTATGATGGTGACATTAAATTAAACGAATTAGTTAAGGAATTAGATGCTTAAAAATAGAATAATACCCTGTTTAGATGTTAAAAATGGTCGTGTAGTCAAGGGGATAAACTTTGTTGATTTACAGGATGCAGGTGACCCTGTCGAACAAGCCAAAATTTATTCTGATGGTGGGGCAGATGAAATTTGTTTTTTAGACATTACAGCTTCAAATGAAAATAGAGATACTATTTATGATGTTGTAGAGAAAACCTCTAAAAAATGTTTTGTTCCTTTAACAGTTGGAGGTGGCGTAAGAAGTATTGAGGATATAAATAAACTACTTAATTGTGGAGCAGATAAAGTTTCTATTAACACTGCAGCGGTTCAAAATCCAGAAGTGGTAACAGAAAGCTCCAAAAAATTTGGTTCACAGTGCATTGTTGTCGCTATAGATGCTAAAAAAAATGGCGACAAATGGGAAATTTTTACTCACGGTGGAAGAAATAATACTGGTATTGATGCAATAGAATTTGCAAAAAAAAAAGAAGATAGTGGGGCAGGTGAACTCCTTGTTACTTCAATGGATAGGGATGGTACTCAAGTTGGTTATGATATTGATTTAATGTCAAAGATATCCTCAAAAGTAAATATTCCAGTTATAGCGTCTGGTGGAGTTGGAAATTTAGATCATTTAGTTGATGGGATTAAATTGGGAAATGCTAGTGCAGTTCTTGCAGCATCAATATTTCACTATGGTAAGCACTCTGTAAAAGAGGCTAAGGAATATTTGGATTCAAAAGGAATTCCTGTTAGACTTTAGTATGCTCAACACATTAGAAAACTTAATAAAACTTGCACGAGATAGAAAAACTTCTCCTGTTGCAGGTTCATATACTAATAAGTTGCTTATGGACAAATCATTGAGCACAGCTAAAATTTTGGAGGAAATTAATGAATTAATTGAGGCTGTTGAGGAAAACACAAATAAGATACACGAAGCTGCCGATGTATTTTACCATTTGTTGATGTATCTTGAAGCTAATGACATAAAAATTGAAGATGTAATGTCTGAGCTAGAAAAAAGAAAAAAATGAGTTACGACGACAATAATATTTTTGCAAAAATTTTAAGTGGTGAGGTACCTTGTAATAAAATTTATGAAGATGAATTTGTTCTTTCATTCCATGACATTAATCCACAAAAAAAAATTCATGCTCTAGTAATTCCAAAGGGAAAATATATTGATTTAGATGATTTTAGTTTAAATGCATCCCCTAACGAGATAGTGGGATTGATAAAAGGTATAAATATAGTCGCTAAAAAACTAGGTATTTCAACACAAGTAGGCAAAGGTTATAGGGCTTTAGCTAATATAAGCAATCATGGTGGTCAAGAGGTTCCTCATTTACATTTCCATTTATTTGGAGGTGAAAAAGTTGGGAAAATGGTTGAGTGACAGAAGAAGTAAAAAGAAATTATCTAGAAATTAGTTCACTTAATGATCTTAAAGAAGGAAATAAGCCTTCTAAAGATTTCTCTTTGAATTTGATAGACCCAATTAATTTTCAATTAAATAAGTTTTTTTATAAAAATATTGGTAAAAAACATAAATGGATAGATAGATTGATTTGGAATGAACAGAAATGGATTGATTATGTTTCGAGTGAAAAAGTTAAAACATATGTGCTTAAAAATAAAGATGATCTAGTAGGATTTTTTGAACTAATTTTTCATTATGAAAAAAAAGAGGTTGAAATAGCTTACTTTGGTATTATTGAAGAATACCAAAATAAAAAATTAGGATCTTTTTTATTGTCTGAAGCTATAAAAAAATCTTTTGATCAAAAAGTTAATAGAGTCTGGCTACATACTTGTTCATTAGATCATAAAAATGCTCTTAAAAATTATATTGCTAGAGGAATGAGAATTTTTAAATCCGAGATTGTTAAACTTTAATTTTGAAGAGGTAATTTAAAAAATTTTTTTTTGATTTCTCTATTTTTTGAAATTGGGCCAAGAAGAGTTAAGACAGTATTTTGATAGATGTCTTTTGTTTGCCAACCGATTAATTCAAGTGAAATAATATCGAAAAATATATCTATTTTATTTTCGTTATTTATAATACTGTAACTTATATATGAATTATCTATTGTTCTTTCTTCAAGACTAGAAATTTTATTTATCAAAAAGTTTTTATCCAAAATAAGGTTTAAAGGAGTTTTTTTAAGAGGATAGCGATAATAACTTGATATTGTTTTAATTACTAAAGATTTACCATTTGAAACTAAAATTTTATTATTTTTATCATAAGCACAATACATCTTTTTTGGATATTCGATTATACAGTTTCCACTTTCAATTTTTCCATTTATGTTTTGCTCAAATTTAAAACTAATATTTGAAGTATTATTTAAATTTTCGATTATTTTATCTCTATTATCAGCTTTTGAATTAAATATTAAAAACGTAAAAAAAAAAATTAAGAACCACCTAAACATCAAAGAACATCTCTTTTACCAACATGATTTGCTTTACTAACAATTCCATCAGCTTCCATCATATCTATAATTCTTGCAGCTCTATTATAGCCAATTTGAAGTTTTCTCTGTAAAAATGATGTAGAAGCTTTTCCCTCAGACCTAATAATTTCAACTGCTTGTTGATATAATTCGTCTTTATCTCCCAAATTCTGATTATCACCAATTTCTTTTTCATCAACAAAATTTAATATTTCATCTACATAATCAGGCTCTGCCTGTGACCTTAAGAAATTGTTAATTTTTTCAATTTCACTGTCAGAAACAAATGGTGCATGTATTCTTACTATTCGGTTGGCTGATGACATATATAACATATCACCTTTTCCTAAAAGTTGTTCAGCACCCTGTTCTCCAAGAATAGTTCTGCTATCAATTTTAGATGTAACTTGAAAAGATATTCTAGTTGGAAAGTTTGCCTTAATTGTTCCAGTTATTACATCAACACTTGGTCTCTGTGTTGCCATAATTATGTGAATACCGGCAGCTCTTGCCATTTGAGATAATTTTTGAATATAATTTTCTATTTCTTTGCCTGCTACAAGCATTAAATCTGACATTTCATCAACAACTACTACTATGTAAGGCATTGGAAGTTTATGTTTTGAATTATAACCATCAATATTTCTTACACTTTCTCTGGTCATTAACCTGTATCTACTCTCCATTTCTTTAACTACCCACCCTAAAACGGATGCTGCCTTTTTAGCCTCAGTTATAACAGGACACAATAAATGTGGGATCCCTTCGTATGTTGATAACTCCAGCATTTTTGGATCAATTAAAATGAACTTACATTTATCAGGAGTATGTCTATAAAGCAGGGAAAGTATAATTGTATTTATACAAACAGATTTACCAGATCCTGTTGTTCCTGCAATTAATAGATGTGGCATTGAGGATAAATCTCCAACTATAGGTTTTCCAGAAATACTTTTACCTAATGCTATTGGTAATTTAACCTCTTTTTTTTTGAAATCAGGATTGTTAAGAATTTCACTTAAATAAACATTTTCTCTGGAATTATTTGGTAGCTCGATACCAATCGTGCTGCTTCCTGGGATAGTAGATATTCTCGCAGACTCAGAGCTAGTATTTCTAGCAATGTCATCTGAAAGGTTAATTATTTTTGAAACTTTAACTCCAGCGGCTGGTTCAAATTCGTTTAAAGTAACTACGGGACCATGACTTACTTTTTTAATATTACCGTTAACTCCAAAATCTAATAAAATTTTTTCAAGAAATTCTGGATTGTGAGTTTCACTTTTGATTAAATTCTCTCTTTCCCCTTTAGAAGGACCTTTTAATAAATCTAGTGATGGTAATTTAAATTTAACTTTATTATCATTTTTATTTTCTGCTCTAATAAAGGGCAAGTCCTCTTGGATAAGATTTTTGATTTCCTCTTGAGGAATATATTCACTGATTACTTCACTCTTATCAGTGTAATTTTTATTTTCACTTTTATTAAATCTGTGAATAGTTTTTTTTAGGTTAATATAAAATTTAATTGGATGAAAATTAATACTTAATAAAAATAAAGTTAAATTTAAAATTATTAATAGATAATAAAAAATTATTTCATTAGAAAATATTAATGAATTTAAAAATGTTTGGTTAAAATAATTTCCAACAAAACCTCCATTTCCATTAATGTAAAGTGAAAAACCTTCAAAATAAAAATAAGACAGAAACAAAGTTCCAACAACCGAATAAAGTATTGCAAAAAAAATATTCTCAATAATCAATAAAAATTCTTTAATTCTAAAAATGTTTATACCGGTAATTATCAAAGTAATTGAGAACATATAAGAAACTAGACCTAAAGATTGAAAAAATAGATCAGCGACAAAACTGCCTTGAAAACCTAAAATATTTTTTATTTCAGTATTTTCTGGAAAAATAAAATTAGGATCTTCAGGAGAATAAGTTAATAATGACGAAAATAGCAATAATCCTGCCGCAAAAATTACTATACCAAAAATCTCTGCAAGCCTTTTAATTGTAAAATTAATTAACAAATTAGCTGTTTTTTTAATATCCATATTTATGAATCAATTTAGTCACTTTGTATCATCTAATTTTTGTTGTTAAAATTAAAAATAATATGAGAGTTTGTATACTTGGTTCGGGTTTAACTGCATTAACTTTAGCAAAAGCTTTAGTTAATCAAAATATTTTTGTAGATGTAGTTTCTGATGTTGTAAATTTTAAAATAAATAAATCAAGAACAATTGGCATCTCAAGTAGTAATTTTGACTATTTTAATAAAAATATACTTAATATTGAAAAAATTGTTTGGAAATTAAAAAGAATTGAAATCTACAGTGATAATTTGAAAAATGAAAAGATATTAAATTTTGAAAATAATAAAAATCAATTATTTTCAACTGTAAAGAATTTTCAGTTGTATGAAATTTTAAATAAAAGTTTATCAAATGTTGATTTTTGTAAACAAATAAAATCTAAAAATAAACTTGTGAATTTCAAAAAATATAGTTTGATTATAAATACAGATTATTCAAATTCATTTACAAAAAAATTTTTTAATAAAAAACTTATAAAAACATATAACAGTTTGGCACATACAACTATCATTGATCATGAAAATATTTCAAACGATGTTGCTGTTCAGATATTTACTAAGAAAGGTCCATTAGCCTTTTTACCTATTTCAAAAAACAGAACTTCAATTGTTTATTCCATTCACAATTCAAACAATAATTTAACAGAAAATACTTATAAGTTGATAAGAAAGTACAATTTAAAATACAAAATTAAAAAAATTAATACTATAGAAACTTTCGATTTGAAATCTTGTATGCTAAGAAATTATTATCATGGGAATATTTTAGCATTTGGTGATTTGCTTCATAGAATACACCCTCTTGCTGGACAAGGTTTTAACATGACAATTAGAGATATAAATATATTAATGGACATTATTAAATATAAAAATGATTTAGGATTACCTATTGATAGTTCTGTTAATAGTCAATTTGAAAACAATCTAAAACATAAAAACTATATTTTTTCGAACGGTATAGATTTAATCCATGAATTCTTTAATCTTGAGAGAAAATTAAATAATACTTTTTTTAGTAAATCAGTAAAATTATTAGGAAAAAATTCATATGTTAATAAATTTTTTACTCAAATTGCTGACAAAGGAATAAATATATAATTTATTGTATGGTTGTATTGTTAAAATCGTCAAAGGTGTAAGTGCTTAGAATTTGAGATATTTTATTTTTTCTTACATCTAAATTTTTTGCTTCTAACAAAACTTGTTTTTCCTCTAAAGAGAAAGGAGACGCCATAGCAAGGGCATTGATTGTTTCATCCAGGGACTGATTTTCTAGGGCTTTCCAATTTATTATAAATCCCCTTTTTTCAAAAAGTGATTTTAAATCTTTAAAAATTAACTCGAGATCAGAAAATTTTAATTCTTCTTTTTCATTTCTTAAATCTTGATAGAAATCTTTAAAATCTACTTCTAAAATTCTATATTTATTTTCAGTAACTATTTCTTTCTTCTTTTTAAATCTTATTAATCCTTTTAATTCAATTAAAAATCTACCATCCTCTGTCTCTCTAAAACTTGTTATTTTTCCGAGACATCCGATATCATGTAAATCTGGTTTAATTTGACTATTAGAATTTTTTGGTTGTATCATTCCGATTAATTTGTTCGATTTCATACTATCATTAATCATATCTATGTAACGTGGTTCAAAAATATTCAACGGCACTGTCGTTTTAGGAAATATAATAAAATTACTTAAAGGAAATATTGAAATTGTATTTGGTAGATCATTTATTTTCATAAACCCAAATATATCATACATAATCTTTTTAAATAATGTTAAGTTTGTCACAAAGTCAAAATAAATAATTTGACTATTGCTTAATATTAAAAAAGGAAATAATTTAGGTTTTAAATAATAAGCGGGCATAGCTCAGTGGTAGAGCGTCTCGTTGCCAACGAGAAGGTCGAGGGTTCGACCCCCTTTGCCCGCTCCAAAAAAAAATTATGAGTGATTTAGCAAATAAAAAGTGTGTTCCTTGTGAAGGTAATATCCCTCCGTTTAATGCGGAGGAAATACATAAATATCTTAAAAAAGTTGATGGCTGGGAAGTCTTAGAAGATAAAATCGATGGCTTTCATTTAATTAAAAGTTTTAAATTTGATAACTTTTTACAAAGTCAGGAATTTGTAAACAAAGTTGGAGAAATAGCAGAATCCGAAGGTCATCACCCTGATTTATGGTTTGGATGGGGTTATGCAAGAATTAAAATATTTACGCACGCAATAAAAGGTCTAGCCGAGAGTGATTTTATTCTTGCTGCAAAAATAGATCAAATACCTAATGTCTAAAGTGTCTTGTTTTAGAAAAAAGTAGTACGGTATTAGTTTCATTTGCAAAGTTAATTATTTCTTTATCCCTTATTGACCCAGAGGGCTGAACAACAGCTCTAACTCCAGATTGTACGAGTTTTTCAATGCCGTCTACAAAAGGAAAAAAAGCATCTGAGGCAGCAACTAAGTTATCAGTCTGAAGATTAAATTTTTTCATTTTATTTATTGCTATTTCACAACTGTTCAATCTACTTGGTTGACCCGAACCAATGCCAACAGTTGTTTCGTTGGATGCCAATACTATTGCATTTGATTTTACATATCTACATACATTAAAAGCAAAAACAAGATCTTTAAGTTGCTTAGATGTTGGTTTTCGTTTTGATACAACTTTAAAATTTTTTTTTGAAAATATATTTAAGTCCTCTGATTGTATCATTATACCTTGATTAAATGATACAAACTTAAAAAGTTCTTCTGACGTGTAATTTGTTCCATCAATCAGTCTTAAGTTTTTTTTAGCTTTTAATATTTTGATTGCATTGCTATCGAAACCATTTGCAATTATTACCTCTAAAAATAACTTATTTAATTCAACCGCTAAATCACTCGCAATTTTAAAATTACAAGACACTATTCCACCAAAAGCACTTACAGGGTCACAAGAAAGAGCGGACTTATAACTCTCTAAATGATCATTTTTAGCAGAAACTCCACACGGGTTTGCGTGCTTGACTATGACAGTTCCCTTCCCCTTTGGGAAAGATCTTGAAATAGTTAAAGCACTAAATAAGTCATTATAATTGTTATAACTAAGCTGTTTTCCATGAATTTGTTTTAAGTTCATATTTGAACTACTTGAATAAATTGCACTTAATTGGTGAGGATTTTCACCGTATCTAAGTTGCTCTATTAGATTTCCATGAAAAATTTTTTTCCTAGGGAAAATAGTATTTGTTTTTTTGTTAAGATAGTTTGAAATCACAGAGTCATAATATGCAGTCTCAGCAAAAGCTATTCTTGATAGTTTTTCTCTAAAATTTAAAGAAGTAGATCCCTTGAATTTTTTTAGTTCTTGAATTAATTCCTCATACTGATCTGAGGAAGTTATTACAGCTACATCATTATAGTTTTTTGCTGCAGATCTAACCATAGTAGGACCACCTACATCTATATTTTCTAAAATTTTTTGATGATTATTTGTCTTTTTAAGAGTGTTCTCAAATGGATAAAAATTAACTATGACTAAATCAATATTCTCAAAATTATTATCTTTAAGATCTTTAAAGTGAGATTTTTTTTCTCTTTTATTTAAAATCCCTGCATGGATTTTTGGATGAAGGGTTTTTACTCTTCCCTCCAGAATCTCGGGGGAATTAGTAAAGTTAGATACTTCTAAACAGTTAAATTTTAATCTTTTAATTTCTTTATAAGTACCACCTGAGCTAATTATTTTAACTTTGTTCTTTTTTAAAATATTTAGCAATGGTTTTAAATTATTTTTATCAGATACAGAGATGAGAGCAGTTTTGATTTTTTTCTTCATTATAATTTATTTATCTCCCACTTTATTACCTGTTCTTTTTCATTATTCATACCTGAGATAAAAATATTTTGGTTTTCTTTATATGAATTTTTATTACCGAAATATAAACCATTATCAATATTAATATCAAATTTATCACAACTAAATTTCCAACCTTCCTCATCTAATTCAATTAGTATTGATTTGTTATCTTGTGTTTTCATTACTTTTGAGTTTGGATCAAGATGAAATCTAATATCAAATTTAATTTCTTTACTTGGGTTTTTTCTTAATAACTTATCATAGCCAATAAATTTCATTTGTTCTGGGTAGAACTCAATCTCCCTTTCATAAATAGTTCCAAATTTAATTAAAAATCCATCATGTGTACCTGATATTTTCCAATAATTATTTTCAAAAACTACATTTTTTTTTAATACTTTCAGTCCTTTATCAACAATCAAATTTTTTTGATGCTTAATAAAATTACAAGAGGAAAAATCCTCAATGCTTAGAGCACAATGTAAAGCTGTGCTTCTTGATAATTTATTAAATTTATTATTTTTGTCTGGATAATAACCAGCGTTAGAAATTAATTTTTTATCATTAGAAAATATTTCAAATGATAAAGCTCCTGCTTGATAGTCGTTAGAAAATATTTTGTTAGGGCTAGACCCTATATCAGCAGCAAGGATTATTTTTTTATTTTTTAGTATTGCATAACCGCTTAGTTCATTAATTTGATTTTTAAAAGTGTAACCAAATCTTTTCAAGTATTGATCAAATTCGTTATTATCAGAAGTATAGTTACCATTAAAAAAAATATCTTGTTTAATATTTTGCCAAATAAAAGTGTAACTTGAGCCTAAATAGTAGATAGTTTCATCAATATATTCAGGGATCAAACTCTGAGATTCTTTAAACCATTCTCTTATTATTATAAAATATTTTAAATAAAATATTAATTGCCTGATATTTCTTGATTTTGTAAAACCCTGATTATCTATTGAGGATTTAATTATATTTTTTAATAAATTTAATCCGTAAATTAGATATTGTCTTTCATTCTTATAAGCTAAGCCAGTCAAAATTATTGCAGCACACCCAATCATTTTATTTTCTACTTCTTTTGGGTTTTTTATTTCACTTAACAAATGATTTGTTTGCTTTTGAATCATATGATCAAAAGTAGTTCTATATTCTTGGTCACTGTTTTCATAAGTAAGTTGGTGATTTGATAACCATGAGATAATTCTTTTTGCAGTTAAATCAAATTCCCAACTTTTTTTTTGATATTTGTTATTGTTTGAAATCCAGTTCCTTATAACTGTTTGAGTAGTTTTTTTAGAAGATTTTAAATCTAAACTAAAAAACCAAAAAAAGTTATTTAATTTTTCATAATCTTTTGAGTTCAAATTATTTCGCCAAAGTGACTCAATGGCAAAGTCCTCAATTTTATATTTTTTATTTTGATATTTAATTATAGATGAAAGTAAATGAGGACTTGGTTTGTAATCAAAACTATTATTGGAAGTTTTTGATATTTTTTTCTCATAAAAATTAGAATTTTTATAAATTGATTTAAAACTTTCCTTTATATTAAAATAAAATTGACCTAAAACGCTTAAGGAATTTTTATTAATCATTAACTTATTTTAATTTTAATAAATTAATATTTTTCTTTATATCTCCATCATTACTTTTAAACACTGTTGTGCCAGAAACAAGAATATTGGCACCAGCATCAATTGCACTTTTGCAGTTATCAAAATTTATTCCACCATCAATTTCTATGTCAAAATTTAATTCTTTTTCTTCTTTTATTTTTTTTAGATCTTTAATTTTATACAAAACCTCTGGCATAAATTTTTGACCTCCAAATCCAGGATTTACACTCATAATTAAAACTAAATCAATTTGATCTAATAAATTTGAAATTAAATCGATTTTAGACTCAGGATTTAATGATACGCCGACTTTTTTATTTTTTTCTTTTATTTTTTTAATTGAATCTTCTAAATTATCAGTTGCTTCGGGGTGAATAGTAATTATATCTGCTCCCGCATCAGCATAAGCATCTATATATTTATGCACTGGTGATATCATCAAATGAACATCGAATTTTAATGAACAATGTTTTCGAAGAGCTTTAATTACAGGTGCTCCTATTGTTAAATTAGGAACAAAATGACCATCCATTACGTCAACATGGATCATGTCAGCACCACCTTCTTCAAGTCTTTTTATTTCTGTACCCAACTGACTAAAATCAGCTGATAAAATTGATGGTGAAATTTGTATATTTTTCATTGATTACTAGATTAACTAGTATCAATTTTAAAAATTAAAATGAATTAAAAAATTGATAAATTTGTCTTGAAATTTCACTCTCCAAAGGAAATGACAACATTCCCATCACTGAATAGCCTAAGATCCAAGGCATTAGATAAAATCTAATCATGTAGAAAAACCAAGCAACATATAAAGGCACTAATGGTCCAATAATAAATGAGGGTGTTATTGGTTTAAATAATTTTATTAGAGGATTTGTGTATCTCACAAATACTCTCATGAAAAAGAATTGTGAGTCTTCTCTTTGAAAAATATTCATTGCTACTCTTCCAATAAGAGTCCACATGATGATCCCAAGCAAATAATCAATAAAATAAATTAAAGGATGAAAATTTGCTGACATTCAAAATTTATATTGGAATTTGTATTGAAATAAAAGGGGCGAAATTAATCGCCCCTTTAAAAACTTATTTAGTGTGATTTACCAAGAATTGATTTACCACTCGGTACACGTACATCATCAACCATTTTCTGAGTAGCTTTATCTGGTTCTGCAGTCATTAAACTAACTATAACCATTAAAACTAAACTAACAGCTGATCCGAAGATACCAAATGTTAACTGAGTAATTCCTAGGAATCCACTTCCACCAGTTCGTACCCAAACTAAGTACCACGCACCGGCGATTAGACCACCTAGCATACCAGCAATTGCACCTTGTCTATTAGCTCTCTTCCACCATACACCAAGTACAAGTGGGAAGAACAATCCAGACATCGCAAAATCAAAAGCCCAGATAACCGAACCTAAGATTCCTTGAATCTCCATTGCTGCAATAGTTGCTCCAGCAAAACCAATTATTACAAGTAATACCCTTGCAACAAGTAGTCGTTTTGCAGTTTCCGCTTTTGGATCAATGATCTTATAGTAAACATCATGTGATATAGCGTTTGCAATCGCTAGAATCAAACCATCAGCAGTAGACATGGCAGCTGCCATACCTCCTGCAGCAACTAGACCTGAAATTACATAAGGTAATCCAGCTATCTCTGGTGTTGCTAATACAACGGCTTTACCACCCATGAAGAACTCATTTAATTCAAGAGTTCCATTTCCGTTAAAGTCGCTGATAAACATTAGGTTTGCTTGGTTCCAGTTTTGGTACCAGTCTATTGCTTCTACTTCTGCAAATGTCTTACCGATAATACCTGTTGGTAAATTCGGGTCGATCAATGATAACTTAGATAAAGTAGCTAACATTGGAGCAGAAGAATAAAGTAGGAAGATAAAAAATAATGACCAACCTACTGATTTTCTTGCTGCTTTTACACTTGGAGTAGTAAAGTATCTCATCATCACGTGCGGTAATGATGCTGTTCCCATCATCATCGCTAATGCTAATGAAATAAATGCCCAAGGTGTAGCGTTAACTGCAGAGTGAGCTTTAGTTATTCCTGCTAAGCCTTTAGGTACTGTTTTTAGATCAGCAGCTGCGTTTTTAACAAAACCGAACTGTTGTTCTAATTCACCAATTCTAGCAACCTCATCAGCTAACATAAAGTGAGGGAAGAAACCCGCACCCATTTTGTTACTGATCCAGAATACTGGAAGTAGGTATGCTATAATTAGTACGATATATTGTGCAACCTGTGTCCAAGTTACCCCTCTCATACCACCTAACATTGAACATAATAAAATACTTATTAGTCCAACATAAACTGCGTATTGGAATGGGATATCTAGTGCAACAGATGCAATAGTACCTGTAGCGTTAATTTGTGCAGTCACATAAGTAAATGAAGCAACAGTTAAAACGACCACTGCGCTAAATCTTGCTAAATTACCACCGTATCTCGTACCTATAAAATCTGGAACTGTATAACAGCCAAATTTTCTTAGGTATGGTGCTAATAAAGATGCAACAAGCACGTATCCACCAGTCCAACCAACAAGTAGAGCCATATAACCGTAACCTTTAAAGTAAATACCACCTGCCATAGCAACGAATGATGCACCAGACATCCAGTCTGCTGCCGTCGCCATTCCGTTGAAGACTGTTGGTACTTGCCTTCCAGCTACATAATATGCATCTGCTTGGGCTGTTCTTGATAGATAACCGATTAATGCATAGATGAATACAGTAAATGCAACGAAAGCGATACCTATCGTTTTAGCTGTCATACCCATCTGTTCAGCAATTGCCATAATGATTATGAAACCTACAAATCCTCCTGTATAGATTCCGTAAATCTTAGGCAAATTATCTATGAAATTACCTTTCATTATTCGTCCTCTCTTTCGCTAAAGCCGAACTCTTCATCGATTTTTTCTTGTCTATTCGCAAACCAGAAAATCAAGATTACGAAAGCACCAAGAGATCCCTGACATGTAAACCAGTATGTCCACGGATAACCGAAAGGTCCTGTGACCTCGTTCATTTCAGCTCCAAAGAGAAAGATGCCAATTGAGAAAACAAACCAGATTGCCAGTGTTATAAATAACAATCCCCTGGTTTTTTCCCAGTGTTTTTGTTGATTTGACATTTATACCTCTCTATTTAGTTATAACTGGTTGAAACCATAACCATTATGAAGGTTTTGAAAAGACCTAAAATTCACCATATAAGGTACTTATTTACTTACTTTTTTAAGATATAATTGGCGCACTTACAAATTTACATGGGAAAATACAAATTAACTTGGAGAGATATAAAACTTGAGGATTTTAAAACATATTTATTCGCCATGTTTAAGGCGTTTATTCCAAAGAAAAAAATAAAAACTTTAGATGAATTAGAACAATTTATTCAAACTAAATCTGCCTGGGCTACTCAAGTTACTTTATATAATTATCTAAAAACTAGAATGGGAACAAGATACGTTCTTCATTTTGATAATGATGAATTCATGTCATCAGTAAATCTTGCTAAATGGAATATTTATTCGGTTGCATTACAAGATTTAACTTTTTTTACTTTTTCATATTTAAAAGTTAATTTTAATTTTCAGGATATTCATAAAGCAAACGAAATTTTTAATAAAATTTTAGATGACGAAATTTCTAATAAGATGCCGTTAGATATTATTGATGAAGCTAGAAAAAGTTTTGATGAAAGATTAGAAAAAATTAATTGGGATGGGTATTATCAAGACTTACCTTTTAATCCTAGTGCTCTTTCTTTATATAAGTGGGCTCCAATTTCAGACGAATTAAAAACTTTAGATCGAAAGATTGTTCTAAATTCGATGATTTTAAAATGGGATGTTGTTAAACAGGAGTTTAAAGATTTAATTCAGTTTTAAATATTTTTTCTATTATCTACTAAACTATCAACAACACTTGGATCTGCTAGAGTAGTTGTGTCTCCTAATTGACCGTGCTCATTAGCAGCAATTTTTCTTAAAATCCTTCTCATTATTTTTCCTGATCTTGTTTTAGGAAGACCCGGAGTAAAATGAATTAGATCTGGAGTTGCTAAAGGACCAATTTGTTTTCTAACCCAAAGTTTTAGATCTCTTTCTAGTTCACCAGTTTCGCTTTCTCCTGCATTCAAGGTTACATAACAATACAAACCATTACCTTTAATATCATGAGGGTAACCAACTACAGCAGCTTCAGCTACTTTTGGATGAGCAACAAACGCACTTTCAATTTCAGCTGTTCCAAGATTATGTCCCGAAACAATAATTACATCATCTACTCGACCAGTGATCCAGTAATATCCATCTTTATCTCTTCGACATCCATCGCCTGTGAAATATTTTCCATTAAATTGAGAAAAGTATGTATCTATAAATCTTTGATGATCACCATAAACAGTTCTCATTTGCCCAGGCCATGATTGAGCTATACATAATCTTCCTTCTCCAGCTCCTTTAATTTCTTTACCGTTTTTATCTACAAGCACTGGCTTAATTCCATAGAAAGGTTTTGTTGCAGATCCAGGTTTAAGAGGAATTGCACCTGTTTGAGGAGCAATCATTATTCCTCCTGTTTCTGTTTGCCACCAAGTATCTACAATTGGGCATTTAGAATTACCCACAGTTTTATAGTACCACATCCAAGCCTCTGGATTTATTGGTTCTCCTACCGTTCCCAAAAGTTTAAGGGATTTTCTAGAGGTTTTTTTAACTGGTTTATCTCCCTCTCGCATTAATGCTCTAATTGCAGTTGGTGCTGTGTAAAAAGTATTTACTTTATATTTATCAACTATTTGCCACCACCTTGAACTATCAGGATAGTTTGGAATTCCTTCAAACATTATAGTTGTTGCACCATTCGAAAGTGGTCCATAAATAATATAACTATGTCCAGTTACCCAACCAATATCAGCAGTACACCAATAAATATCTTTTGGTTTGTAGTTAAAAATATATTGATGTGTCATCGAAGCATAAACCATATAACCACCAGTAGTATGAAGAACTCCTTTAGGTTTACCCGTTGAACCTGAGGTATATAAAATGAATAAAGGATCTTCTGCATTCATTTCTTCAGGTTCACAATGATTAGGAACGTCTTTAATTAAATCATGATACCAAACATCTCTGTTATGATCCCAGTTGATATAATTTCCAGTTCGTTTAACAACAATACATTTTTTAACGTTTGGACAACTCATTAAAGCTTCATCGACTGTATATTTCAGTGGTATAGTTTTTCCACCTCTCACTCCTTCATCAGCAGTAATTATATATTCAGATTCGCAATCATTTACTCTTCCAGAGATAGAATCTGCTGAAAAACCTCCAAAAATAATTGAATGTACTGCACCAATTCTTACACAAGCCAGCATTAAAATTGCTAGCTCTGGTATCATAGTTAAATAAATTGTTACACGGTCACCTTTTTTAATTCCTAATTTTTTTAAACCATTTGCTGCTTTAGAAACTTTTTGATGAAGTTGTTTATAAGAAATTTTTTGAGTATCTTTTGGATCATCTCCAACCCAAATAATAGCAGTTTTATCTTTTTTATCCTTTAAATGTCTATCAATGCAATTTGCAGAAGCATTTAAAGTGCCATCTTCAAACCATTTAATTTTTACTTCTTTTGTACTGTATTTTACGTCTTTAATTTTTTTATATGGTTTTATCCAAGTAATTCTTTTTCCTTCTTTCCTCCAAAATTCGTCATTGCTTTTTATAGATTGAGAATATTTTTGTTGGTATTTACTTTTATTTGCTAAGCTACTTTTAACCCATTCTGGTTTTGTTTTAATAACAACTTCAGGAGGTGTATTTCCGTTTTCCCTTTTTGCTTTAATTCTTTTTTTTGATTTTTTAGAAGATTTTTTTCTAACTTTAGACTTTTTTTTTCTTACCTTGCTTTTCTTCTTCTTTTTTTTTGGCATAGGACAATTTTTTTTTTAAATTTTACTCATGTTATTTATAATTTTCCAGCTTTTATAATCAACAGGCATTACAGAAAGCCTAGTTTGCTTTATCAGAGCTAAATGGCTTAAATCCTTATTTTTTTTAATACTTTCGAGCGTTATAGGCTTTGAAAATTTAGACTTAAATTGAACAGTAACGGCAACAAATCTCCCTGTTTTGTCTGTTTTATCTATATATGATTCTTTAATAACTTTTACTACTCCAACTATCTCTTTTCCTATGTTTGAATGATAAAAAAAACATAGATCTCCTTTACTCATATTTTTTAAATTTTTTGCAGCTTGATAATTTCTGACACCATCCCAAGGTGCACCTTTAATTCCAGCTTTTTTTTGTTGGTCTATTGACCAAACATCTGGTTCAGATTTCATCAACCAATATTTCATTGCAATTGAACTCCAGCACCTTTTAGAAAAGCTGCATCTTCATCTAAAGGCCATCTAGGTTTTGCTGGATAATCTAAATTATCAAATTGATTTATTTTAAATTTTTCCAAACCTACCATTGCAATCATTGCCGCATTATCTCCACAAAACTCTATAGGTGGAAAAATACTTTTATAATTATTTTCTTCACATAGATTAATTAACATAGACCTAATTTTTTTATTTGCTGCAACTCCACCAGCAACAACGAAAATTTTTTCATTTAATTCATTTATTTTTTCAAATTCAGTAAAAGCAATCTTTGTTTTTTTATATAATATTTCCTCAATTGTTTTTTGAAAAGATGCTGCAAGATCATATTTATCTTGTTCTGATTTAATTGTTTTGCTTATCTTCAATACGGCAGTTTTTAAACCCGCAAAAGAAAGATTGCATCCTCCTTTGCTGAAAATTGGTTTTGGTAAATCATATTTTTCTGGATCACCTTTTTTAGCTAAAATTTCTATTTGAGGTCCTCCTGGAAATTCTATTCCTAAAAGTTTTGCCGTTTTGTCAAACGCCTCACCTAATGCATCATCAATGGTTGTTCCTAATCTTTTATATTTACCAAGGTTCTGAACATTTAAATATTGTGAGTGCCCACCTGAAATTAAAAGAAGTAAATATGGATAATTTAAATTTGTATTTAGTTTTGGACTTAAAGCATGTCCCTCTAAATGATTAACAGCAATAAAAGGTTTATTCATTGCTGTTGCGAAAGCTTTACCAAAACTTAACCCAACTGATAAACAAACAATTAATCCAGGACCAGCGGTAGAAGCAACTGCATCAATTTCTTCAATTTTTCTTCCACTTTCATCAATAGCTTTTTTGACAATCCAATCAATTTTTTCAATGTGTGAACGTGCTGCTAGTTCAGGAACTACACCACCAAACTCTTTATGAACCTCCATTTGGCTAGAAACAATGTTGGATAAAACTACTGGGAATCCCTCTTCATTTTCAGTTATTAAAGAAGCTGCCGTTTCATCACAACTAGACTCTATTCCAAGAATTAAGGGTTTTTTGCTCATTCAAATAGTTTTTAATAATTGTACAATCTTTATACAAGTAAGAAATAATTTTTATGAGAAAAAAAATAATAATTGGATCTAGGGGTAGCAAGCTTGCCTTACTTTATGCTCAACAAGCTAAAGATAAGATTATTGAAAATACCGACTTTGGTAATGAAGATATTTTAATTAAATCTATTACAACTAAAGGTGATGAAGTACAGGATACAAGATTATCTGAGCTTGGTGGCAAAGGTTTGTTTTCTAGTAATATTGAAAAAGAACTTCAGTTAAAAAATATAGATATTGCAGTCCATGCACTTAAAGATATGCCTGCTAATGAAACAAAAGGATTAACAACAGACTCTTTCCTTGAAAGAAATGACCCTAGAGAGATTTTAATTACAAAGAACAAAAAAAAACTTAAAGACTTAGATCAAAAGTCAATTGTTGGTACCTCATCATACAGAAGAGAATTTCAAATAAAAAAAATTAGAGAAGATTTGAACTGTAAACTTATAAGAGGAAATGTAGATACTAGAATTAGAAAATTGAATGAAGGGATATATGATGCAATTATTTTGTCTTATGCTGGTATCAAATTTTTAAAATTTGAAAATAAAATCTCAGAAATTTTTTCAGCTGAAGAAATAATTCCTAGTGCAGGACAAGGCGTAATTGCTCTTCAGTGCAGGGAGAATGATGATGAGACAATTTCTATTTTAAACAAAATTAATCATGAGGAAACATATAAAAGAGCCCACCTTGAGAGAAATATTTTAAAAGTTTTAGATGGAGATTGTGAAACAGCAATTGGTGCTCATTCAGTGGTAGATGGAGATAAGATTACAGTGGAGGCTGAACTTTTTTCTTTAGATGGTAAACAAAGGTTTTATGAAAAAAAAGTTGGTAATTTGAATGAGTTTAAAGAAATTGGTAAAGAGATTGGAATACTTTTAAAAACAAAATCAAATAATTCATATAAAAGATAATATGCATATTTTGTTAACTAGACCACTAGAGGATTGTTCAGAAATGATATTGAAATTTCAATCATTAGGACATCAAGTTTCTCATCTTCCTTTAATAAGAATTGAAAAAGTTAATTATGAAGAAATTAAATTTTCTGATTTTGGTGGAATTGTTTTCACTAGTGCAAACGCGGTAAAATTTTTAAATATAGAAAAACTAGATAAAAATATTAAATGCTTTTGCGTTGGTAATGCTACAGAAAAAAAAGCAAGAAGTTTTGGTTTTCAAAATACAATTGCGGCTGAGGGAAGTGTTTCAAACTTAAAGGAGTTAATTATTCAAAGTTATGAGTCCAAAAATAAAGAATTACTTTACGTTAGTGGCGAGACAATATCGGTTGATTTAGATCAACAGTTATTAAGCGAAGGTTTTAATGTAAAAAGAATTATTAATTACAGAGTAGATCATAATCAAAAATTTGATGAGAAATTTGTAAATGAATTAAAATTAAATATGCCTGATATGGTCTATATTTACTCTCAAAATAGTGCGTCAAGTTTCTTAAATTTCATAAAGATTTACCAAACCGAAAATTTATGGATGAATACAAATTTGATGTGTATAGGCGAAAAAACCTCGTCAATATTGAACGAAATCAAATGGAAAAAGATTTTTCTTTTTAACCCTGGAGAAGAAGAGTTTTTGTTATATAAAATTTAGAAATGGAATTAATTAATAATTTTTCAGAGATATTTTTATCAGTATGGAATAAAGGAATTCTCGGTGTTGATATCTTTCAAATCTTAATTGGTATTGGAATATTTTTACTATTCTTAATTTTTAGAGGTCTAATAAGCAAATTAGTTATTAAAAAATTAGAAATTATCTCGAAAAGAACAACGAATAAATTAGATGATACTTTTGTTCAATCACTTGTAGGTCCAGCAAGATTTTTACCAATTGTATTAGGATTTTTTATTGCAAGCTACTACATGACTTTCTCACTAGAGGGAAGAGAAGTGGTAGATACAATTAATAGAACTTTGATCACTATTTTAATTTTTTGGGTAATTCACCAAATCATAGAACCAATCTCATACATACTTAGCGGTTTAGACAAATTGTTAACAAGAGAACTTATTGGCTGGATAATTAAATCGTTAAAAATTTTAATTTTTATTTTAGGTTTAGCAGCAGTTTTAGAATTGTGGGGAATTAAAATAGGTCCAATCATTGCAGGTCTTGGATTGTTTGGAGTTGCTGTAGCATTAGGGGCACAAGATTTATTCAAAAATTTAATATCAGGAATTTTAGTTTTAGTTGAAAAAAGATTTAAAATTGGAGACTGGATAGCTGTCGAGGGTATTATTGAAGGAGTAGTAGAAAAGATTGGATTTAGATCAACAACAATTAGAAAGTTTGACAAATCTCTTGCTATTATTCCAAATTTTCAATTTGCTGAAAACGCAGTTGTTAATGTAAGTGAAACTTCAAATTGGTTAATCAGTTGGATTATTACACTACAATATGACACTACGGTAGATCAGTTAAAAAAAATTAGAGATGAAATCGAAAGTCATATTAATTCAAGCGAAGATTATAATACTTCAATTGGTGTTGCGGTAAGAGTTGATAAATTTTCTGATAGTTCAATAGATATGTATGTAAGATGCTTTACAAAAACAGGAAGTTGGAATAATTGGCTTGATGTAAAAGAAAGATTAGCAATTGCGATTAAGGAAATTGTAGAAAAAAATGGTGCTTCATTTGCTTTCCCAAGTCAGTCGATTTATGTTGAAAAAAAATGATAGCTATTTTTTATTTAGTTTTACAAATTTTAAAATTGTACTCTTATGTTGTAATCGCCAATGTTATTGTAAGTTGGTTAATAGCTTTTAACGTTCTTAATACTCAAAATAGGTTTGTGTATGCAATTTTAGAGTTAAGTTACAAATTAACCGAGCCTTTCCTGAATAAAATTAGACGTTTTTTGCCAAATCTAGGTTCACTAGATATTTCTCCAATCATTCTTCTTTTATTGATTTGGTTTATCGAAATGTGTATGAAGCTGTACATCGCACCAATGATTTTTTAAGAGAGAATTATGATTTTAATTGATGGAAAAAAAGCAGCCGCAGAATTAAGAGCAGAGTTAAAGGAAGAAGTTGCAGAGTTAAAATCAAAACATAATAAAGTACCAGGTTTAACAGTAATACTGATTGGTGATTTAACACCTAGTCAGATTTATGTTAGAAATAAAGAGAAGTCAGCAAATGAAGTAGGATTAAAATCTGAAGTAATTAAATATCCAGACTCAGTTGAAGAAAAGACTGTTCTAGAAAAAATTCAAGAACTAAACAGTGATGAAACTGTTTCAGGAATTTTAGTTCAACTTCCTTTACCTAAGCATATTGATAAGCAGAAGGTTATAGAAGCTATTGATCCCTCAAAAGACGTAGATGGATTTCATCCAATGAATGTAGGCAATCTTTCATCTGGTTATGAAAGTTCGATACCCTGTACTCCACTTGGATGTTATTTATTGATAAAAAAAATTGAACCTAATTTAAGTGGTAAAAAAGCTGTGGTTGTGGGTAGATCAAATTTAAATGGTAAACCAATGACACAACTTCTTTTAAAAGAAAATTGCACCGTAATTATAACTCATTCAAAAACTAAAGACTTAAAAGCTGAATGTTTAGAGGCAGATATAATTGTTGCAGCTGTAGGTATACCTGAACTTGTTCGAGGAGATTGGGTTAAGAAAGATGCTATTGTCATTGATGTTGGCATAAATAAAACTGATAAAGGTATAGTTGGTGATGTACATTTTGATGAAGTTTCAAAAAATGCAAAAGCACTTACACCTGTTCCAGGTGGAGTCGGACCTATGACTATTGCCTGTTTACTTAAAAATACCATAGACTGTTTCAAAAGATCGCAAATTTAATAATTAAACCCCAAGCTGTAATCTGTTAATTTATTAGGATGAAAAAACCTAAGCGACCTTACAGATTTGGAATAATTTTTTTACTTCTTACTGTTCCACCCATTGGAGCTACACAGCTGGGTTGGTATTTGCATGACATGCAAACTGGTTTTGATTATGGTATGATTGTAGGCACAATATCAGTAATTTATGCTGCATATTTGATGTATGAAAAAAACTGGCGTGAAGAGGATGAAGATTAAATTATGGAAAAAATAATTTTTTTTGGATTGGTTATTCCTATTATGGCTTATGTTTTATACTTAGGTGGAATGGCAATTATGAATGGTTTTAAGTCTAAGGAAGCTAATAGAGCTGAAAAGGAGCAATCCGAAAGTGAGACCGATGAGAAAAGCGAGACTGCTTCTGAACAAAATAGCAATTTAAGTGATGAACTCACTAAATTAAATGGTTTAAAAGAAAAAGGAATTATTTCTCAAGAGGAATTTGAAAAGGCGAAAAATAAACTATTAAATAATTAAATAGTTTAATCATGTTTAATGGTTTTAAAAAAAAATTTGTTAAGGTAAACAAAGGTAAAATTTTTTGTAGATTTAAAGGTAAAGGTCCTCCTTTATTACTACTTCATGGATATCCCCAAACACATGTGATGTGGCACAAGACTGCCCCTGAGCTTAGTAAATATTTTACCGTAATAGTTGCTGACCTTAGAGGGTATGGAGATAGTTTAGTTTTACCTGGTGGTACTAATCATAAAAATTATTCTAAAAGAGAAATGGCTAAAGATATGGTTCAATTGATGAGCAAATTAAATTTTAAAAAATTTTTTGTTGCAGGACATGATAGAGGCGGGAGAGTTGCACATAGAATGGCAAGAGATTATAGAAATAAAATTATGGCTTTAAGTGTATTAGATATTTGTCCAACTCTTGATATGTACGAGCACACAGATATGAAATTTGCAAAAGGGTATTTTCATTGGTTTTATTTGATACAGCCTGCACCTTTACCAGAGAAAATGATAATGGCAGACCCTAAAAGATGGCTCCATAGTCGGTTTAATAGGTCTTCTAAACGTGCGATTGGAAAAGTTGAAGATGAATATTTTAGAGCCTTTAGACAAAATAAAAGAATTCATGCAACATGCGAAGATTATAGGGCTGCGGCGACTATAGACTTAGAGCACGATAAAAAAGATAGAAATAAAAAATTAAATATTCCTATCCAAGTTTTGTGGGGAAAAAAAGGAGTAGTTGGAAAGCAGTTTAATTCTATTAAAATATGGCAAAAATATACAAATAAAAAAATCTATGGTGCAGAAATTAATTCAGATCATTTCATTCCAGAGGAAAGTCCTAAACAAACTATAAATCATCTAAAAAAATTTTTTCTAGAAAATGTTAAAAATAATTCCAAATAAAAAAAATATTGGAGCAGAAATAATTGTAAATTTAAAAGATGTTTCAAATAAAGATATTTCAAAAATCAAAAAAGCACTGAATAAATATGGAATGTTATATTTTAAAGAGCAAAAATTAACTTCTAAACTTTTCATTAAGTTTGCAAAATATTTTGGAAATTTAGCTAACTATCCAAGACTAAAAGGTTTAAATAAAAAATTCCCTCAAATTACAGTGGTGCAAAGAAAATCAACTGATAAAGGACCAAGTTTTGGTGAACAATTTCATACTGACTCGATTTATACAAAAAAGCCTCCAAGATTTACAATGTTACTTTCTAAACTTGTCCCAAAAAAAGGAAAAGCTAATACAGAATTTTGTTCTCAATATCTTGCTTATAAAGAACTACCAAATCCAATAAAAAGAAAATTTAAAAATATTAAAGGTAAATATTCCTCTGAGGGTCCAATATCGGTTACAACAAAAGAAAGAGTAAAAGAAAAAGGAAAAAATATTAAAGAACTTAAATCTTCACATAAAATAATTATGAAAATCAGTACAAATTATTCTATTTATTGCAGTCCAGGACATTTTGTTGGTTTTAGTTCAAAGATAAAAAATCAAGAAAAATTCAAAAAATTTTTATTTAATCATCAAATTAAGAAGAAGTTTCAATTTTCTTTGCCTTGGGAAAAAAATCAATTGGCTATATGGGATAACAGATCTATGCTCCATCAGGCAACACCCTTCAAAGGAAATAGAATAATGCATAGAATAACGATTAAATAATTTATGTTCACAATTTTTTTAGGACTAACTCCATTTATATTTATTACTTTTTTAGGGTTTGTATTTGGTAAGTTAAAAGTCTTAGACCTTAGTCATGCTAAAATTTTAAATCTTTTTTTGTTCTATATTGCAGTGCCAGCATTGATAATTAAGCTAATAGCACAAAATGAAATTGGACAAGTAGATTTCAAACAAATTTTTTCTTATTTAATTATGCAATCGATATGCGGAATTATTGCTTACTTAATTACTTCAAAATATTTTAAAAGATCAATTCCAGAGTCAATTATTTGGGCTTTAACAGTTGCATTATCAAACCATGTGACTTTGCTTTTGCCAATAACAGAAATTTACTTTCAACAAAATGTAATTACACAAGTTGCAAGCATTATATTAATGGATGGGATAATTTTATTATCTATAATTGCTTTTTTTCTTGAATTATCTACAAAACAAAATGTAAATTTATTTAATTTTATTAAAAATTTATTTTTAAACCCATTTATTCTTTCAATAATTATAGGTCTATTATTTTTATTATTAAATTTTAATATTGATCAAACACCGATTGAATACACTTTGTCTAAACTTGCAGCATGTGTTTCACCAGTTGGATTGTTTGCAATTGGCATAATTCTTTCGTTTTATACTAAAAATGTAATTAACAAATTATCTGTTTCTATTTCAGTTTTGAAATTAGTCATTTCCCCGATAATTTTAATGTTAATTGGATTAATAATTTTTAATGCAGGATTGCCTGCTGAAATACCAGGTGCTTTCTTCGTTAGTGTTGCACCTTGCGGAGTTACTTCTATAGTTTTATGTGCAGCTTATAATGTAAGTCCCGAAAATATAATTAAAGCAATTTTTGTTTCAACTATTGCTTCTATTGGAACTATATTTTTTGCAATTAAGTATTTAACTCTATAACAATTTATCTAAAGGACTAACTTCTCCAATTTTAAAAATAATAGCATCTTCTTTACTAAAACCATATTTTTCAGCACTATCTTTAAATCTAATTGGGGGTTCCATAATCGGCTCTAATGATAAAACAAATGTTCCCCAATGCATTCCTAATACTTTTTTACTTATTAGGTCCTTTGCAACATTCAAGGCTTCTTCAGGTGTAGTATGATAAATAGTTTTATCAAACATTGGTTTAAAATTATAAGCCCCAATATTAATCATTGTCAGATCTATAGGACCATATTTTTCTCCTAGTTCTTTGTAGATTTCCCCATATCCGGTGTCACATGCAAATAAAATTTTTTTATTTTTATGTTCTATTAAAAAATTACCCCACAAAGTTTTATTAGTGTCTGTTAAACTTCTCTTTGACCAATGAACTGCAGGAAGTAAAGAAATTTTCAAATCCTCATTTATAATTATTTGATCATACCAATCCATTTCATTTACATCTTTATATCCTTTAAAATATTTACCAAGATTTAGAGGTGTTAATACTTTTGCACTCTTGAAAGGAAAATTTCTAATTGTTGACATGTCCTGATGATCGTAATGATTATGAGTGAGTAAAAATATATCCGTTTTAGGTATCTCATTTAATTTTATTGCAGGATCAGTAAATCTTTTTGGACCAAAGATTAGTGGTCCAGCATTCTTTGAAAATACAGGATCTGTTATAATTGTAGTTCCACTTAATTTTATAAGATATGTCGCGTGACCTATCCAAGCAATATAATCATTATCTTTATATTTTTCTAAATCAGCTAACACTTTTTCTTTTTCAATCACATGTTTTTTTGGATAAGATAAATCAACTTTTTTTCTTAATTTACTGAAAGTTCTATAAGAAAATTTTCCTGATCTGGATATTATCACTGGAGATCCTTTTGGATTCCTGAAAGTACCATCAGGTAAATGATGATAAGGTCTTTCTTTCATATTATTTTTTTTTCTCCATTAACCATAAACTGTTTCCTGCAAGAAAATATATTTTTCCATTAACTGGGTGAACTTGTATATCTCTTATTCTTCCAATTTTATCTTTGAAAATAATTGTTTCTTCAATCTTAGATGAATTTTTAAAGTTTAATTTTCTCATTGATTTATCTTTTAAAGAAGTAATTAACGCTTCGCCATTCCATTCACTAAATTCTTTTCCCTTATAAATAGTTATAGCACTTGCTGCTATTGAAGGTACCCAGTATTGGATTGCTTTGGTAAAGCCTGGTTTCCATTTAGGTCCAATCTTTGAGCCTGAATAATTTGTTCCACCCCAACCTAAAATTTTCCAACCATAATTTTCTCCTTTTTTTATTTCACCAAACCAATCACCACCTTTTGCACCATGGTTGCTTGCATAAATTTTTCCATCAAAAGAGGAATAGGTTAAGCCTTGAGGATTACGAACACCAATTTGATAAATTTCTGGTAACCAATTTGATTTACCCTCAAACTTAGGGTTATCTTTTGGAATACTACCATCTAAATAAATTCTGATAATACTTCCAGGATGATTTGTCGGATCTTGAGCAATCATACCTCCACCTCTTTCACCAGCTGATGCAAAAAGATAATTATCTTTTATAGCTAGTCTTGAACCGAAATGATAACCAGATTCTATTGGTGGCTCTGCTTGAAATATATTTTTAAAATCTAAATTTTTTTTATTAAATTCAGCTTTTGCAATCGAGGTGCTTGTTTTCCAATCCCCTCTATTTTCTGAATAAGAAATCCATAAGTAATTATCTTGGTAAATAATATCTAATAAACCTCCTTGTCCAACAACAAAATAATTTAAGTTATGTTTAACTTCGTAGGCTTCTTTAGAAGTAATATTTACTATTTTTATCTTTCCAGTTTTTTCAGTGATAATGAGTTCCTCATCACTAATAAAAGATGATCCCCACGGTTCATTTAATGATACTAATTGTATAAAATTATAACTTTTAGAGTGTGAAAGTGAAACTTTAGAAAAAAAAATAATTATAATTAAAAAAATAAACCTCATAAATTATATTGATCTCCCTTGAATATAAAACTCATTAGTTTCATTTTTTTTTACTCGATCTCTTGTATCAAACCAATTATTTCCAAAAACACTTATATCTCCTTTTACATGTAATGTGTCTTTTTCAATTTTTAAATCACAGTAAACTTTGTCTCCCATTAAAGTTCCCTCCAACGCTCTCTTTTTATAATCTTCAACTGCATCTATATCTTTAAAAACAGTGTTAATCGCACAAGGCCCAATTTCGGTCATGCCCCAGTTGACCATAAATTTACAACCCTTTTCAACAAATTTTGTTATTAATTCCCACTCCACTGGTTCACTACCACAGGTGATCCATACACCTTTTAAATTTAAATCTTGAAATGATTTAGTCAGCATTATAGCTCTTGCATGTTTTGGTGTTATGTGACTGTGTGTAAAGCGTTTAATTTTTTTACAAAAATTATATGCATTAAATTTTTCAATTTCTAAATGTGCACCTACTTCATAACCTGGTAATGTTTGAGCTAAAAGCCCACCAGCATGTTCTAATTTACAAACTGTATAAATTTTACTTTTAGGTGAAATTTTTTGACATTCACGTGCAATCTTATTTGCATTTCTTAGCTTGTAAGGAGATTGATAAATATTCTTTTGTGGGCCTGTGGTACCACTAGACTTTAATTCAATTCCTTTTTTTAAAATTTGATCCAAATTGTTTTTCTGTTCCATCAACAATTCTCTTTGCAAGTTTGTAAGGTGTAAAAGTAAATATCCATGGAAAAATACTATGGATTAAACCTGTAATAAAAATTAAAAGAGCTAAAAAGTTAAAATAGCTTGCGTATAAAAAATGTTTTAACCAAGATGTCTTAATTTTTTTTAGGTGATTTAAATCCCAATCCATTTTAAGATAATTTAGATCTACCACCATCAACAGCAATTATTTGGCCTGTAACCCAAGAACTATCTTCTGTTAGTAAGAATTTAGCAAGAGCAGCAGAGTCTTTACCTTCACCTAACCTTTTAAGAGGATGTGCTTTTGCAATACCTTCAGCTATAGCAGTATTTTTTAACATTGGTTCTGCTATTTTAGATTTTGTTAAACTTGGTGCCACACAATTTACTCTTATGTTTGGAGCAAATTCTGCTGCAAGAGAAACCGTCAATCCTTCAACAGCAGCTTTTGCTGAGGCTATGATTGCATGATTGGTAAAACCTCTTTGAGCGGCAACGGTCGAAAATAATACTATCGAACCTTTATTTTTTTTTAAACTTTCTTGAAATCCTTTAATAGCTTCTACAGCAGAATAAAGATTAAGTTTCATGCATTTCTGAAAGTCTTGTTCATTTACCATTCTTAATGGTTTCAAATCAATTGAACCAACACAATAAGCTAGGCCTTTAATTTCAGAAATATCTGATTTAACTTTTTCT
>CACJYE010000004.1 GCA_902597555.1 uncultured Pelagibacteraceae bacterium | reverse complement strand
TTTTTATAAAAATTTATGTAATTACCAGGTGAATATTTACTACCAATTGAGTTATTAATATTGTGAATATTATAATCTATTTTAATATCAAATTTTTTGGTAATTTTTTTTAATTCTAAGTCAAAATTTTCAAACTTTGCTATGTGATCTATTTTATTAGTATTTTCAATTCCTATCCAATTTATCATTGGCATTGTAAACCAGTAATCATTTTGTTTAACCTTATTTAAAAAATCTTCAAAAACTGTATTTTCATCAATTTTAAGTTTTTTATGGTGCTTCCTATCTCTTAGACATTCGAAATATAATGAAACAGCTCTGCTAAATGGATTTCTTATAAAAGTGAATATTTGATTATTAAAATAATTTTTATTTAACTTAATTAAATCAAATGGTAAGTGATTATCAAAGTCGCCAATTAAATTTGATGTGTTTTGATAATTAGCATTAGGATCGATTTTTTCTCTTATGAAATCTTTCTTGTTACCCTTAAACATTAAAAGATAGTTTTTATTTAGAGAATTTATTATTGAAGATCCTGCAGTCTTAGGTATATGAATAAATGTAATTTTATTAAATATCATTTTTGTATAATAATATTAATTTAAGTTAATTTATAATGAATATTATTTTTTTTAATACAGTAGCACTTGGTGATTATCTAGTCCATTCGAGATTAATCAAAGATTTAAAAATAAAATATAATTGCAATATTACTGCTGTTTGTTCACCATATAATAGTCGATTAATTAAAAAGCATAAACATATTGACTCAGTTATACTTTACGATGATAAGTGGTCAATATTTCAAAAATACAATTGCTTAAAAAAAATACTTAAAAAAAAATATTATTTATCAATAGTTTTTGATTGTAAAAAATTTTCAATGATATCTAATTTTTTTCTTAAATCTCAATTTAAAAGGGGTCTTTTAATGAGAAAATATAAGAAAATTTTTTCATTAAAGATTAATTTGTTTTATCCCTCTAAAATTATAGCTAAATTTTTGTATGACAAATATGTTGTTCATAAAAGAGTTAAATATATAGATAAACACTATTATTTACCCTCTACATGGTTGGATTTATTGTCTGATTTTAAATTAAAAACCACAACAAAAAATATATATTTCTTTAATCCAAATAAACTTTTTGAAGATAAAAAAAAAAAATTATTAAAAAAAATAAATGTTAATAAGTATATCTTATTTCATCTAGATCATAAATGGGAAGATATTTTAGACATTAATAATAATTTTTATTCTAATTTAATAATTTTAAGTAAAAAAATAAACAAAAATATTTTACTAACCTCTTTTAATAATAATTCAGATTATTATAAGAATCTTGAAAACAAAATTAATATTTTTAATACAAATAATTTTAACTTTTTAAAACGTAATAGTTACAATATTTATTTAGTAAAAAATCCAGATATTTTTTTACAAGAAAGATTAATTGGCAGTTCAGATATAAATATAAGTTGTCACAGTGGTATTCTAGTGCATGGATCAGGTTCAAATAATAAAGTTGTTATCGATATACTTAACTCAAAAGAAATTAATATGCAAAAATGTTGGGCACCAATTAAAAATTATTTTGTTGTAAAAAAATCTTTCTATAATAAAAAAATAAAAATAAATTATATTTTTAATGATTTGTTTAAAATAATTTCTAAATATTAATTTTATTCAATGCATTATTTTTAAATATATTTGCTTCCTTAATATATCTTCTGACCATTTGTGTTGTTTTATGACCAGTCATTGCCATTATACTTCTTTCGTCGGCTCCAGATTCTGCGGCTTCAGTTGCAAATCCTGATCTTAAACTATGACCTGAAAAATTTTTATTTTCTATACCTGCTAGGTTTAAATATTCTTTTATTAGCAATACTACTGATTGATCAGTTAATCTTTTATCAGTTAATGATAAGCCTTTAGAAAATCTTCTAAATATAGGTCCAGTATTAATTTTAGATATTTCCAACCATTTTTTTAGATTTTTCACAGGACAGTAAATCTCATTATTGAAGTAGGGTAGTCCTTTTGTTGTTCCCTCACCAAATTGGTCAGTTTTTGACTTCTTAACAGTGATTTTGAGGCCCTCTGGTACAAATTCTAAGTCTTCATAATTAATTGAAATAATTTCACTTCTTCTAAAACCTCCTCCGAAGCCAATTAAGATTATTGATTTGTCTCTAAGTTTTTTTATTTCTTCTATTTTTTTCTCATTAATTACATTAATTATAGATTTTAAATAACTGATTAATAGAGGTTTTTTTCCTTTTTGTATACTTCCTTTGATCCTTCTAATTCCCATTAAATTTTCAACTATGATCGGATGTTTAGTATCCAAGTAATGTCCTTTTAGCTTATGGACCATGCTAATAGATACCAATCTTCTTCTTAAAGTACTTATTTTTGAGTTTTTAGATAGATGGGTTAAGTAAATTGAAACTGTTTTTGGTTCAGATGGCAATGAATTTAACCCGTGTTTTGTACAAAAATTTTGAAAGTCTTTAAAATCAGATTTATACGCTCTTAAAGTATTATTTGCTTTTGAACTTTTCAGGTTATTTAATGTTGCTTCATGAAGCGATTTAAGGTTTGTTGTAAGCTCATTCATATATTTATTATTGATAACAATTAATTATCGTTAGTAATATATCAAGTGTTTTATAATGTCAAATAAAATAATTTATTAATTTAAAGGACAATTAATGGCATTGTTAGAACAGCAAGTATGAAATATTGTTTAAAAATGGGTATAGATGGAGTAATTGAACCGATATATTTCTTAATAACATCTTTTGGTTTTGCCATATTGAGTTTTATTAATTATAGAAAATCTGGAAAAACACTGGAAACTATTTATCTTTCAGTTTTAACTGTTTTCTTTATAGTCTGCTTCATTATTTTGAATTTTTATTGATGAATGGTACTAAATTTCAATTAAAAGTCTGGAATTACCTTAAAACCATTCCAAAAGGCACTGTTAAAACCTATAAACAGGTAGCAATAGCTATAAAAAGCCCTAAATCAGCGCGTGCTGTAGCTAATGCATGTGGAAAAAACCCTTATGCACCCAAAATACCATGTCATAGAGTAATTCGGTCCGATGGAGCTCTTGGTGGGTACTCTGGGAGAGGTGGAATTAAAACAAAGCTGCGTTTATTGAGATCTGAAAAAGTTGATATTTAGTGGCTTTTTTGGACTATTTTATGGTCAAAAACACAAGTAAAATCAATGTTTTTTTCAATATTTAAGGGTATTTTAGCATGAAAAGTGTTATGCAGCCTTCAGTTGTACTATATATCGAGATACAACAAAATAAAGCACCTCTATGGCCGTTTAAAACACATATTCTATAACTGCATTGCTCTACTTTTTAATGATAACAAGGCTTATTTGAGCGTCTAATTTCAAAGAATTTTTTATGAATTTTTGTTCCCCCTACTTACATAATTTAATAAGAATTTTGAATTTTGTGTATAATTTGCTAAAAAAACTGTTGGTATTAAACACTTTTAAGCATAGTGCTTAATTTTCTCTTTCAAGCTTGCCATTTTTGCCTTATTTTATTTAAAAAAGTATCTATTATTTCTAATTTTCTTGTATGAACACAATGATTTATTTAAATTTATTTTTTATTAATAAATAATTTATATAATAATTACAATAGTTTAAATAAGTATATTAAAGTATTACATTATATATTAGTAAATATTTATTTACTATTAATTAGAACGAGTATGCAAATATTCTCTTCTAGAAATATATAAACCGCTTAAAACAATAATAAACAAACCTAAATAAGTCCAATTATCTGGTAACTCATGAAAGAAATAGTAACTAATCAGTATATTTGTAATAATCTCTGTATAGCCCAAAGGAGCTAATTTAGAAGCATCTGCGTATTTGAGTGATAATATGAGGAAAAGGTGTGCTACAGAGGCTATTAGGCCGATTAAAGCCATCAAAATCCACTGATTTGACGTAGGATTAACCCAAACTGAGGGCATAAATAGGCTAATTATTATAGTTCCTATCAAACCAGATAGTAAAAGAGTTAGAAGAGGATTATCGGAGGTGCTAAGCTTCCTAGTTATAATAAGATAAAATCCATAGCAAATTCCATTACCTAAAGCAGCCATTGTGGCTAAGTTAAGCTCAATAAAGCCAGGTCTAATTACAATTAAAGTTCCAATAAATCCTAATGATACAGCAGTCCATCTTTTAACCCCTACTTTCTCATTTAAAAAAAATGGAGATAAGGCTGTAACACAAATTGGAGCTACAAAAGCTAAAGTTAAAGCTTTTGGAAGAGAAATTTCGGATATCGCGTAAAAAAATAAGTAAGTAGAAAAAACAAAAATTAATCCTCTGATTAATTGAAGGGCTGGTTTTTTCGTCCAAACTAATGAATGCCTATAAAAGATAAACATTAGAGATAATGTAAAGACTACAGTGAAAAAATATCTTGCCCACGTTATCTGTAAAACATCCATAGATGAGCTTAAATATTTAGCAAAAGCATCCATTACAGGAACAATCATCCAAGCAGTAGCATTTAAAATTATAGCCTTCATGGAAGAAGGATATCTCTTAATAAAAGTATTTTAAAGCAAAGAATAATGTAATTGGGATAGTAAATAATGACATGATTGTAGATACTACAATTGTACTAGAAATGTTATCCACAATTTCTTTAGGAGAGTACATGTGGGCAACCAAATAACATAAAATTGCACTTGGCATACACGATTGTATCAATAATACTCCCGCTGGTATTCCTGATAAATTAAAAAATTTTATAACAGCAAATCCAATAATTGGCCCTAGTATTACTCTTCCAAAAGATGTTATTAATGCATCTTTAAAGGAAAATACTTTCATTTGAGTAAGAGCTACTCCAAGAGACATTAAGATCATAACAATCATGCCATAGGCTAAAAGCATTACAGTATTTAATACAAATTGAGGAAACGGTATTTCAAAATATAAAAAAATAACTGTTATTAAAATTGCATAAAAAGATGGACTTTTTAATATAATTTTAAAATCAAAAGAACGTTTTGCTAAGAATATGTTGAGCGTAAAATGCAGTAAAACAATGAGAGATGAAATTGCTGCAGCTATCCCCATTCCTAATTCACCATAAGCAAATAAACATATGGGTATACCCATATTTCCAGTATTTGGTAAAATAAAAGTAGGTAATTCTCGAATATAATCTTTTTTCATAAGTATAAGAAAAATTAATCCAACAACACCAAACAGACTTAATAGAATTATTGAGTAACCAAAATACTCTTTGAACACGTCATAAGTAACACCACCTGCTGTGATAGCAAAAATAACGAGAGCTGGTGTTCCAAAATTACCAGCATATGTTGTTATAAATGATGTATCAAAATCTGGATTTTTTTTACCCAAATGATATCCAAGTCCTACTATTAGGAATACTGGAAATAAAACTTCAAAAAGCTTTAAATATATTTCCATTAACCAAGCAATCTAATTAATGTTGGTGTTTTTAAAATATTTTTATTTTTTTTGAAAATAGACAAACAATTATGAATATTAATATCAGTTGTTTTATGCGTAATAATAACAATTGTTGCTTTATTATTTTTTTTATCAGGTGTCTGTATTAGCCTTTTAACTGAAATTTTATGTTTAGCTAAACGATTAGTTATTTCAGATAATACACCAGGCTTATCTTTAACTTCGAACCTTAAATATAATGAATTTACATAATTATTTACATTATATGGTTTTAAAGATTTAAGCTTAGAAACACTAACACCGAAAGGTTTTTTTATATTTCCACGTAAAATTGATAATAAATCAGAAAGTAATGATGAAGAAGTAGGACCTGGTCCAGCTCCCTCCCCTTGAAAAACACTTTCTCCAACGGGTTTACCTTGAAGAATAACTGCATTCATTACACCGTTCACATTACCAATATAAGATTTTTTACTAACTAAACATGGATGGACGGTTTCAAAAAGATGATTATTTTTTAACTCTGAAATACCCAGTAGTTTTATTCTTAAATCTAATTGATTTGCAATTTTAATATCTTTTAATTCAATTTTTTCTATTCCTTCCATTAAACATTTATGATTAGAAATTTTACTATTAAAGGCTAATGCAGACAAAATTCTTACTTTGGCAAATGCATCAAAACCATTTAAATCTAATTTTGGATTACCAGGTTCTGCATAACCAAGTATCTGTGCTTTTTTTAAAACATCTACAAAATTTTCATCTGAATTTTCCATTTCGGATAGTATGTAATTTGAAGTACCATTCAAAATTCCATAAACTTTTGATATTTTGTTTGTTGCAAATCCATCTTTAATAGATCTTAATATTGGAATACCACCAGCAACTGATGCTTCAAATTCTAAATTTACTTTATTTTTTTCTGCAAGTTTTGCTAGATCATTACCGTGTTTTGATATTAAAGCTTTATTAGGTGTTATTACATGGATTTTACTTTTTAAAGCAGTTTCTACAACTTTTTTAGAAATACCGTCTGATAAACCTATGGCTTCAAATAATATATCAATATTATTTTTTTTAAAAATTTCTAAAGGATTTTTGTAAAATATTTTTTTGTTAACTTTGAATTTTCTTTTTTTATTAATACTTCTTGCAGAAACAGCCACCACATTAATTTTCTTACCTGTTTTAAGTTCTATATCTTTTTTTTTTGTATTTAGTTCATTAAGCAAATAATTGCCAACTTGACCAAGTCCTACTACAGCAATATTAATTAATTTACTCATTTGCTTATATCTGGATATTTACTTTTTTTTGTATAGTCATCTATATAAATCTCATATTCCTCTAATGTCATTGATGTTATATCCTCTGACTTTTTTAATATCTCATTTAATTTTTTTTGATTAGTTTTTCTTTCGATAGAATTTTCAGTCCAATATTGAGAATCTTTGTTTAATGAACAATTTGCTAATATTAAAGAAGAAAAAATTATTATAATTATTCTCATTTTAATCCAGTTGTTTCAGAAAAATTAAATTTATTATTAAGATTTTGTACAGCTTGACCCGCTCCACCCTTAATCAAGTTATCGATAGCAGATAGAATAATTATTTTTTTACTATATTTAGATTTGCACACTGAAATATAACAATTGTTAGTATTTATCACGTCATTGGTGCTTAACAATGTGTCAGACTTTAATATTTTTACAAAACTTTCATTTTTATAAAAACTAATTAATGTTTTTAATACTTTTGTTTGTGAAATATTATTTTCTAAATCAACATATATTGTACTCAGAATGCCTCTAAACATTGGTGACAAGTGAGGAGTAAAACTAAATTGAAATTTTTTCTTAGTAAATTTTCTTACCATTTGATCTATTTCAGAATTGTGACGATGGAAACCTACTCCATAAGCACTCAAAGACTGATATAAATTTTTATCTTTATATTTTTTGTGAACACCTCTACCAGCACCTGAATATCCAGATTTTGAATCAATTATAATGTTATTAAATTTAATTAAATTTTTTTTAAATAAAGGAAATAAAGGAAGCAATATTGATGTTGGATAACATCCTGGACATGAAATAATATTATATTTTTTAATCTCTTTTCTATTAATTTCAGGAAGTAAATAAATACTTTTTTTTATTAAATTAGTTGCTCGATGTTTTTGTTTATACCACTTAAAGTAATCAGAAGCTTTTTCTAATCTAAAATCTGCAGCAAGATCTATTAGAGTATGATTTTTGCTTAAATGTTTAGATATATCTTGTGCTTCCCCATTTGGGAGTGCTGTAAAAATAACATTAACATCTTTTAATAATTTTTTATTAAATTTTAAAATTTTTGGTAATTTATATTTAGATAAAGATTTATCATAAGATTTAATATTTTTACCTACAGAGGAATTTCCACAAAGGTATCTAATATTGATATATTTGTGTTTAACTAATAATTTAATTAATTGAACACCAATATATCCAGTTGATCCAGCAACTAATGCGTTAAGCTTAGGCATTTTTTATTATAACAGTTAAAAATTAAAAAAAAATTATCTTTTAGAGAATTGGAAGCTTCTTCTAGCTTTTTTTCTACCAGGTTTTTTTCTTTCAACTGCTCTTGAGTCTCTGGTAGTAAGTTTCTCTGTTTTTAAGGTGGCTTTTAGATTTTCATCAAATAATACTAAAGCTTTTGAAATACCATGAACCATAGCCCCTACTTGGCCTGTAGGTCCTCCTCCTTTCACACTACATCTTACATCATAATCAGTAGCCTGATTAATTATCTCAAAGGGTCTTGTAATTTGCATTTTATGAGTTTCGTCAGCAAAATAATCACTAAATAATTTACCATTTACATAAATTTTGCCAGAACCTTTTTTTAACCAAACTTTTGCGATCGAAGTTTTTCTTCTACCAGTAGCGTATTTACTATCTTTAAAATCTAATTTTAATTTTGGAGATTTTGATGCTGATTGAGTATTTTCCATCTTAGTTTCTAGCTATATTTTTACTGTTTAATTTATGTAACTCTATTACAGTTGGATTTTGTGCTGAATGTGGATGTTCATTTCCTGCATAAATTTTTAATTTTGTTAATTGTTTTCTTCCCAATACTCCACCAGGTAACATTCTTTTAACTGCCATTTTTAAAGTTTCTCCAGGTTTTTTTTCATGAAGTTTCTCAGGTGTTGTAACTTTAATTCCACCTGGATGACCAGTGTGTCTGTAATATTTTTTATCTTGAAATTTTTTTCCGGTAAATTTTGCTTGTTCAATATTTTTAACAACAACAAAGTCACCATCATCCATATGAGGTGTGTATGTAGTTTTGTTCTTGCCTCTTATGATATTGGAAACAACAGTCGCTAATCTTCCAACTACTGCATTCTTCGCGTCTATTTCATACCAAGTTGAATTTAATTGGTCTTTTTTAGTGAATTTTGTCATTGTGCGAGGATTAATACTATTAATAATTACAAAGTCAATTTTATATTTAGCTTGAAATATGTAGCTTATATGCTAGAAATCACTTGCCGATTTGATCCTATTGCGGGCTTATAACTGCTAAAAAGGAAATTTCATAAAATTAATAAAATCGGTAGGCATTTGAACTGTATTGTGCGCCTAACATAATGTTGAAGCACTAAAAAAGGAGTAAAATGACTAAAAAAAGAAATAACCCTGAAACTATTGCTATACATGGTGGCGACTATAGGAGTGATCCAGCGACGAACGCGGTAGCTGTTCCAATATATAGAACAACGTCGTACCAATTTAACAATACAGAGCACGCTGCTAACCTTTTCGCTCTTAAAGAATTTGGTAACATATACACTCGTATAATGAACCCTACAAATGATGTCCTGGAAAAAAGAGTTGCCGCTCTTGAAGGAGGTCTGTCATGTGTAACTGTATCTTCAGGTCAAACCGCTTCAACGTTTGCTATATTAAATGTAGCCCAAGCCGGTGATAATATAGTTAGCTCAACCGATCTTTATGGTGGAACAGTATCTTTATTCACACATACGCTAAGTAAACTTGGTATAGAGATAAGATATGCAGATCCAAGTAATCCTGAAAATTTTGAAAAGTTAGTAGATGATAAAACTAGAGCTTTTTATGGTGAAACTCTACCAAATCCATATTTAAGAGTCTTTCCAATAAAGGAAGTTTCTGACATTGGAAGAAAATATAATATACCATTAATCATGGATAACACAGCAGCACCAGTAATATGCAAACCGATTGAACACGGAGCTGCAGTAGTAATTCACTCACTTACAAAATATATAGGTGGGCATGGTACAGCAGTTGCAGGAAGCATAGTTGATAGTGGTAACTTTGATTGGACAGCTGACCCAAAAAGACAACCTCTATTTAATGAGCCAGATGCGAGTTATAATAATGTAATCTGGGGAAAAGCTGTACCAGAACTAACTGGTGCAAATGTACCATTTGCAGTTAGAGCAAGGGTCTGTTTATTGAGAGACTTAGGATCAGCTCTGGCTCCAGATAATGCTTTTGCAATAATTCAAGGACTTGAAACAGTCGCTTTAAGAATGAAACAACATTGCGCAAATGCTGAGTATGTAGTTGATTTCCTAAAAAAACATAAAGAAGTAACGAAAGTTATATATTCTACTGAACACGATAAACCTATTGCTGATAGAGCAAAAAAATATCTAAAAGGTGGAAATGGACCAATGATTGGTATCGAACTTAAAGGTGGAATTGAGGCAGGTAAAAAATTTATCGAGTCTTTAAAGATGTTCTATCATGTTGCTAATATTGGTGATGCTAGAAGTTTAGCAATTCACCCAGCAAGCACAACTCATAGTCAATTAAATGAGAAAGAACTAGCTGCATCAGGTGTTACTCAAAGTTATGTGAGACTTTGTATCGGTATTGAGCATATTGATGATATTATCGAGGATTTAGACCAAGCATTGAATAAATCATCAAAGGGTAATTTAAAAGCTGTAAGTTAATTTGAGGTTTTAATGTCTGGAAGTAGAAACTAATAATTAGCTTCTTTATGTTTTGAAATATAAAGAAAATACAAAGTTGAAAGTATTATTAAAATTGAATTTATCTGGTGTAGAGATGCATAAAGCATTTTTACTCCAGATAAAATTGTAAGAACACCCAAAAATATTTGAAACAATAAAGTAATCCCAATTATAAAAATTGGAGTTATTAATTTAATATTTCCATTTTTTAAAACGAAATAAAGTATATAAAAATATACAGTAACAATTAAATATGCTAAATTTCTATGAATAAATTGAACAAGAGATTGATCATTAAATACAGAAATATTAAAAAGATCAGAAAATACACTATCGTCAGGAAAAAAAGAGGATCCCATTAAAGGCCAAGTATTATAAATTTTTCCAGCATCCATGCCAGAAACAAATGCTCCAATTATTAATTGTAAAAATAATAATAATAGAAATAATTTTATTGATTTTAATTTAATATTTATTTGGTTAATTTTTAAATCTGTTAGATTTAAAAATTTCCAAAAAACTATAGATAAAATAATAAAAGCTGTGACTAAGTGTAGTGATAATCTATAGTGACTAACATCAACTCTATCAATTAATCCACTTGATACCATATACCATCCAACAAACCCTTGAAAACACACTAAGAAAAAAATAATTAAATATTCTCTTAAAATCCAAAAACCATTTTTAATTGTAAAATAAATCATTGGCAAAAGAACAGTTAGACCAATTAATCTCCCCAATTGGCGATGTGCCCATTCCCACCAAAAAATTATTTTAAATTCATTTAAAGTCATATTGAAATTTTGCTCTTTAAATTCAGGTATTGTTTTATAGAGATCAAAATATTCTATCCATTTATCATTAGTTAGAGGAGGAATTGTACCAACAAGAAGTTCCCAGGTTGTAATTGAAAGTCCAGAGTCGGTTAATCTGGTTAGTCCCCCTACTAAAATAATAAGCACGATCATTAATAATAAAGTGATCATCCATATTTTTAATTGAGAATTTAAAGGATAATTCTGACTGTACATGATTAAATAAATATAATAATTATTAATTAAACCAATAAATTAAATGTCGCCTAAAAACAAAATAAAATTGGAAATAATAAGGTCTAAATTAGATAAGTTGGATAATAAGTTGTTATTCTTGATTAAATACAGAACTAATCTTGTGAAAGAAGTTTTAAAACTTAAAGAATTTAAAAAAGAAATAGTAGATAAAAAACGTATTAATTTTATACTTAAAAAAATACACTCAAAATCTAAAAAGCTAAAAATTGATCCTAAAATTACTAATCGTATATGGAAGAATATGATTTTATCTTATATCGATTACGAAAAAAGAAACTTCAAAAAGAAGTAATTATTTACTATGTGGTGGAAGCTTTTTTTCCACAAACATTTCATGTTTTCTTGTATCTGGATTGTATTTTTTTGCAGAAAGTTTAACTTTAGCTTTCTCACCCCCTGCTGGTTTTTTTACATAATAAAAGTAAGGACTGTCAGGCTTAGACTCAGGAACCATTCTTACTTTAACGTGTGTTTTTTTTGCCATTTTGTAATTCTTTTAATTTGTTTGAAATTTTTTGTAACTTATTTTTTAAATTTTCAGTTCTTATAGATTTATCTGCAATTTCGTCAAGCTTTAAAGAATCTTTATTATTTAATATTTTTTTTACACCATTTATTGTCATACCTTGATCTTTAAGCAAAAACTTAACTTTTTTTAAAAGATTTATTGTTTTCTCATCATAATATCTTCTATTAGAATTTAATATCTTTGGCTTAATTTGTTTAAATTGAGTTTCCCAAAATCTAATGACATGTGTCGGTAAAGCTCCTTTGTCATTTGATTTAAAATTCAAAATTCTAGCTACTTCACCAATAGTTTTATAAGCACTGTCTGATTTATCCATTATTTTTTAAATTAACAAATTCTTTAAATTCCTTTGAAGGCTTAAACAATACAACGTCTCTGCTTGAAATTACTTTTGCTTCTTTAGTTTTTGGGTTCCTACCGATCCTAGATTTTTTTTGTCTGATAGAAAAAGTCCCAAATTTGGATAATTTAAGTTTTTTTTCATTTTTAATGTTAGATACAATGGTTGACAAAAAATCTTCAATTAAATTTTCAGATATTTGTTTTGAAAAACCGAGCTGCATATATACCAAATTAACTAAGTCTTTTTTAGTTAAATTAATTCTCATGTTAAATATTTTGCTTAATCTTTTCTATCAAATTACCTTTTACAATTCTATGACAAACATCTAAAGAGTTTGAAAAGCCAACATAGTCTGTGCCACCATGACTTTTAACAACAGGTGAATCTAATCCGATAAAAATAGCTCCATTATACAATCTTGGGTCTAATCTTTTCTTAAATTTCTTTAAGCTAGATATGTTAATTAAAGACGAAATTTTACCAATTAATGTTCCTGTCATAGCGTGTTTTAATTCACTAGTTATAAAATTTGCCGTGCCTTCTGCAGTTTTTAATGCAACATTACCTGTAAATCCGTCCGAAACGATTACATTTACCTGTCCATCCATAAGATGATTTCCTTCGATATAACCTGCAAAATTATAATTATTTGATTTTTTTTCATTTAATAATTGATAAGTTTCTTTAATAGTTTCATTTCCTTTCAATTCTTCTGAACCAATATTTAACAATGCAACATTTGGTTTATCATTTGGATAAAGTGAGGTATACAAAGAAGCTCCCATTATTGAAAAATCTAATAAATTTTTTGAGCTACATTCTATGTTTGCTCCTAAATCCAACACAACACTCATTCCTTTTTTATTTGGCCATAAAGCAGATAAAGCTGGTTTGTCTATATTTTCTATCATTTTTAAATTTAATTTTGATACAACTAACAAAGCTCCAGTATTTCCAGCTGATATAACAATATCTGCTTCTTTATCTTTAACACTTTGAATAGCAAGCCACATACTTGTATCTTTGCCTCTTTTTGCACCCTCTAAAGGACTGTCAGTACTTTCAATTTTTTTTTCTGTATGAATTAATTCAAAAAATTCTGGGAGTATTTTTCCTTTAATTAAGGGATCTATCTTATTTTTGTCTCCAAAAATTTTAAAAAAATTATTTTTATTTGTAGAATGATTTAAAATAATACCATCTATTATTTTCTTTGGTGATCCATCACCACCCATTGCATCGACTGCAATTTTTATTATGTCTGACATTTTAATAGATTATTATATACTATTCTTTTGGGTCTAAAACTTGTCTTCCTTTATACATGCCTGTTTTAAGGTCTAAATGATGAGAAAGTCTGTATTCTCCTGACTTTTTATCTTCAACTATATTTTTAGTTGAAAATTTCATAGTCTGAGCTCTTCTCATTCCAGTTCTTGAAGGGGTTTGTTTTCTTTTAGGTACAGCCATAATTATGGGTTAATTACACTTTTTAAATAAGAATTCAAAGTTTTTTTTGACAAATTTTTGTTAAAATCATCAAAATATTCAAGTAATTCTTCATTATTTTGAAAATCGCTTAAAAAAGTTGAAATTTTTTTTAATTTATCTGACTTTGATAAATCATCCCAAAAATGTATTTCGGAAACCATGGAATGAAATAAATTAATGTAATCTTTCATTTTTTTATTTATAGACTGGTCTCCATATCCTATTTCCCTTATGCTCAATTCGAGTTGTCTAAAATTATAATCATAAATTTCCTGTAAAATTTTTTTATTTTCATCATTTTTATAATTTTTTAAAAAAAAGGAAAAATGTAGTAAAAAAAGGGTTAATCGATCAGAAAAATTATCCTCTCTATCAAGATTTTTATACAAATCTTTATTTCTAGTGTAATTAATTAAATTATTATAAATATGTATATATTTTTTATTCATGAATAAAATATTATATATAATTTTGGTATCTTTTATAGTTTCAAATTGCTCGTTTAAACCTGTGGTAAAACACCATGGTGTCCCTTTTTTAGAAAAAAAACAAAAAGAGTTAACCGTAAATCAAAGCAATATTAATGATATAAAAAAAATTCTTGGTACACCATCAACAAAAAGTAAATTTGACAATGATATTTGGATTTATATTGAAAGAAAACAAACCCAATCAAATCTTAAAAGCTTAGGAAGGATGAAAATTTATAAAAATGATGTTCTGGTTTTAGAAATAAATAAAATGGGTATTTTAAAAAAAAAAGATTTCTATAATAAAGATGATATGGAAAAAATTAAACTTGTTGAAGGGACAACAAGCTCAGGATTCAAACGAAACTCTTTCATATACGATTTTATGTCAAGTATGAGACAAAAAATTAATGACCCTCTTGGAACGAGGGCCAAAAAACGTAAAGAAATTAACCAGCGATAACAGCTAATAAAAGTAAAGCTACAATATTTGTAATTTTAATCATTGGGTTAACTGCTGGACCTGCTGTATCTTTATATGGATCACCAACAGTATCTCCTGTAACTGCAGCTTTATGAGCTTCAGACCCTTTTCCACCATGATTCCCATCTTCAATAAATTTTTTCGCGTTATCCCAAGCTCCACCTCCTGCCGTCATTGAAACAGCAACAAATAAACCAGTAATAATTACTCCGAGCAACATTGCACCAACTGCTGCTAAAGCTGCAACTTGTCCCCCTATTGAAAAAATAATAAAATACAATACCACTGGTGAAAGAACTGGCAATAAAGATGGGATAATCATTTCTTTAATTGCTGCTACAGTAAGTAGGTCAACTAATTTAGCATAATCTGGTTTCTGTTTTCTTTTCATGATACCAGGAAATTTTTTAAATTGTCTTCTTACTTCAACAACTACAGCACCACCCGCTCTTCCAACTGCTTGCATTCCCATTGATCCAAATAGATATGGCAACATTCCACCTATCAATAAACCAACTACAACATAAGGATTTGATAAATCAAATGTTACAACAATACCTTCCAGTGCAGATCCAGCTTCATTAGAAAAATGCTTAATATCCTCAGTGTAAGCTGCGAACAAAACAAGAGCACCCAACCCAGCAGAACCGATTGCATATCCTTTAGTAACAGCTTTAGTAGTGTTACCAACTGCATCAAGAGCATCTGTTGTCTTTCTAACTTTTTTATCTAAATTAGACATTTCAGCTATACCACCAGCATTATCAGTTACAGGTCCATAAGCATCAAGTGCAACAACCATGCCTGCTAACGCAAGCATAGTAGTTACAGCAATTGCAATTCCAAAAAGACCCGCGATAGAATTTGTAATAAGAATACCAGCTACAATTATCAATGCTGGTATAGCAGTAGCTTCCATAGAAACAGCTAAACCTTGAATAACATTTGTACCATGACCGGTAGTGGATGACAGAGCAACAGATTTAACTGGTCTATAACTTGTTCCTGTATAGTATTCGGTAATCCAGATTAATAATCCAGTAATAAATAGACCTATAACTCCACAATAATATAGATCCATTCCATTAAAAGTTTTGTCGTTCACTGTATAGTTATTTGTAAAACCAATTACATGATCTGTAACAGGCCACAAAATTACTAAAGATGCTAATGCAGAAACAACAAATCCTTTATACAAAGCATTCATTACATTATTACTTTTTCCAAGTTTAACAAAAAAAGTTCCAATAATAGATGTTAACAAACATGCAGCACCAATAGATAATGGGTAAATCATCATATTTAGATCACCAACAAAGAAAATTGAGGACAAAACCATTGTTGCAACAATTGTAACAGCATAAGTTTCAAATAAATCAGCAGCCATACCAGCACAGTCTCCTACGTTGTCACCAACGTTATCTGCTATCACGGCAGGATTTCTAGGATCGTCTTCTGGAATTCCAGCTTCAACTTTTCCAACTAAATCAGCGCCTACATCAGCACCTTTTGTAAAAATTCCACCGCCTAGTCTTGCAAAAATTGAAATTAATGAAGCACCAAATCCTAATGCAACTAAAGCATTTACAATTTCTCTTTCATCTATGTTTGATTTTAATAAAATATAATAATAAACTGCTATAGATAATAATGCTAAACCAGCAACCAACATTCCAGTAACAGCACCAGATTTAAATGCTACAGAAAGACCTTTAGCTAAGCCTTTCCTAGATGCTTCTGCTGTTCTTACGTTTGCCTCAACAGAAACTAACATACCTACATAGCCTGCAATGCCAGACAAAGCAGCACCTATTAAATAACCAAGACCTACTAGTGGGCTAAATGCAATACTTACAATCACCAAAACTACAGCACCAACAATAGCAATAGTTTTGTATTGTCTTGCTAAATATGCTTTTGCACCAATTTGAATTGCAGATGCAATATCTTGCATTTTTGCATTTCCTGCACTTGAATTAAGAATATTTTTACCAGTTAAAAATCCATAAACGATAGATAATAAACCAGCTCCGATAGTGTACAATAGTATTGTTTCGACTGTTCCGCTCATATTAATCTTAAGTTGTTGGTTGTTAAATTTTAAGCCCGCACAATACAAAAAAAGATAAAAAAGACAACGATTAACTTCTAAAACCGATGAATATAACCTTTAGATTTAGCTTGTATTTGCTTGCCTTTTTCATTGAATATCAAAGATCTATCTTTACCAGATACAATTTTACCAATTTTAGTTATTTTAATTCCTGTTGATTTAGATACATTTTGAATGATTCTAGCTTTCTTAATATTTGCAGTAAATAATACCTGATAATCATCTCCATTAGAAATTAGATTAATTTTATTCAATCTTTTTTTTTTAATAAAATTACTCAATTTATTGGAAACAGGTATTTTATTTTCAAATAGGTGAAATGATAAACTCTGTCTATTTATCATTTTTGCCAAATCGTCAATTAATCCATCTGAAACATCGATAGAGCTATTAGCAAATTTAAATAAATGCTTTGTTAAATTTATAGGTAAATCTGGTTTGTAATATTTATCTACAAAAAATAATTTGTCTTTATTTTTAAATTTTGCTTTATTAGTTAATGCTTTAAATCCTAAAAAACTATCTCCTAAATTTCCAGTAACATAAACATCATCATTTGATTTAGCTTTATTACGATAAATTATTTTATTCGAGTATCCTAATGAAGTAATTGTGAAACTTAGTTTGTTTGAAAAAGTTGTATCACCACCACACAAATCTATGTTAAATTTATTTTGTTCTAATTTAAGTGATTTTGAAATTTTATATAAATTATTTTTTGTAAATGTTTTTTTATTACCCGAGCCAGAAATAAAATAAAACTTTGGTGTTACACCTTTGCAAATTAAATCAGAAATTGATGATCTTAATATTTTTTTTATTACTAGATCTGGGGATTTAAAATCATGAAAATGCGTACCAATATTGTATGTATCAACAGATATAACAACACCTTTTTTTTTATCAAAAAAAACATCATCATTTAGATTAAGAGCAGATTTATTTTTTTTAGCTATTTTAAAAAAATAATTATTTATTAGATCGAATTCATGCATTGTGAGATCTTAATTTTTTTCCAACATTATCTAATAAAGCATTAAGATACTTTGTTTGAGAATCTTCAAGAAAAAAATTAGATGAATTTAAATATTCTTTAATAATTATATTTATAGATAAATTTGGTTTATACATAAATTCATAAGTAGCTGCTTTTAAAATCGTTTGAAAAACTTTATCTAATTTTTCAAATACAAATTCATCGCCTAATTTATTATTTAATTCGTCTAAAATAAGATCATTTCTTTCTATTGTTCCTAATACAATATCCTTAATAAATTTTTTAAATCGATGTTTTGGAAAATCTAAATCATCATCTTCATTATAAAACTTCCCATATAATTTCTGAATAATTATAACTCTAGGGTTATTTTTTGGATTATATTGAGTTCTCATTTTTGAGACAAAACTGAAATCACAGCTTCTGCAGCTTCAGCGCCCTTTTTTCTCCTAGCTCTTGCTTGAGCCATATTAAGACAAGTAATTATTCCATTTCCAATAGGTTTTTTACTATCTATAGACAATTTCATTATAGCATCTGTTGATGCTTGAGAAATGAAATCAAAATGTGGTGTTTGACCCTTAATTACACATCCTAAGGCTAAAAATCCATCAAATTTTTTTAAATTTTTTGAAATTGTAACTGGGATTTCAAAAGCACCAGGCACTTTAATAATTTTTATTATATTTTTTTTTGGAATTATTTTTAATGCACTTTTTATTAAGCCTTCAGAGATATCTTTATAATAATCTGCCACAACAATTAGATATTTTTTTTTCATCAAATTAATTCCTGTTTTGTAATTTTTATCCCATAACCATCAAGACCAATAACTTTTTTTGGTGATTTGGTGATTAATATCATGTTTTTAATTTTTAAGTCTTTAATAATTTGAGCTCCAATACCATAATTTCTTATTAACTTGTCATTCCCTTTTTTATAAAAATCTTTGTTTTTATAATCTTTTAAGGTCTGTGTAACTGATTTTAAATTTGAATCTTTAATAAATACTAAAACACAATTTTGATAATTTTTAAAATAATTTAGGGTCTTGTTAAATGAATTTGGTAATGATTGATTTATTAGATAGTTTTGGACCACATTAGAGGAAATTACTCTTACTCTTGGAGTGGTACCTTTTTTTATTTTACCTTTTATTAATGCAAAATGTTCTGAGCCATCTAAAAGATTCTCATAAATTCTAATATTATATTTTTGATTTTTTACATCAATCTTGCTTTGCTTTTTAAGTTTAATAAGTTTTTCTTTTTTTAGTCTATATGCAATTAGATCTTCTATCTTTCCAATTTTTAATTTATGTTTTTTTGCAAAGCTGATTAAATCCTTACCTTTAGCCATAGTTCCATCTTCATTCATAATTTCACAAATTACGGCAGAGTTATTTTTTTTTGCCAATTTAGATATATCTACAGATGCTTCAGTATGTCCTGCTCTAACCAGGACACCACCATCTTTAGCAATTATTGGAAACACGTGACCAGGCGAAACAATTTCATTTTTATTTGCATTTTTTTTTGAAGCAATTTTAATTGTTCTAGCTCTATCTTTAGCAGATATACCTGTAGTTATTCCTTTTTTAGCTTCAATAGAAATTGTAAAAGCTGTTTTGTTTCTTGATTGATTTACTGGAGACATTAAAGATAAATTTAATCTTTTTGCTTGAAGAGTATCGAGTGCTAAACAAATTAAACCTCTTCCATATTTAGCCATGAAATTAATATTCCTTGCATTCGAGTCTGATGTAGAAATAACTAAATCTCCCTCATTTTCTCTTTTTTCATCGTCAACTAGAATAAACATACCCCCTTTTTTGGCTACACTTATAATTGACTCAATTGATGCGAAATTATTTTTTTCCATGAAAATAATTCCTTACGTATTTAGACAGGATATCTATCTCTATGTTAACTAAACTGGATTTTTTTAAAGTTGATAAATTCGTTTCTTTGTAGGTATGAGGGATTATCCATATCTGGAAACCTTTTTTAGTCACTTTTGAAATTGTGAGGGAAATCCCATTTACACAGATTGATGCTTTTTCAATTAAGTGTTTTCTTTCCTTTTTAGGTAAAGCAAAGTCAAAAAGAAATGATTTATCTATTTTTTTTATACTTAATACTTTACCGACGGTATCAACATGACCTTGGCAAATATGTCCTGAAATTTTTGTCCCATATTTTAAAGGTAATTCTAAATTTATTTTATCTCCTATTTTTAAAAATTTAAATTTTGAACGAATTATTGTTTCTTTAGATAGGTAAAATTCCATAATTTTTAATTTATATGAAATTAAAGTTAAGCACACACCATCACATGCAACTGACAAACCCATATCTTTTTTAGAGACTTTAAGATTACTTTTTACAAAAATATTAAAACCCTTGGGTCTTTTAGTAATTTTAGTAATAATACCTTGATTATAAATTATTCCATTAAACATAATTTCTATCTATATAGTGTTATTTTGTCTTTTCGCAAATTCAGATTTAAATTAATCTTTGTTTGATACTTTTGATTTAATGTGTTCAGGCCACTAAATTTTAAATATTCCGAGCTTTTAGAAAGATTTTTAGAGCTTTTGAATAAATAAAATTTATTAAAAATTTTATTTTTGATCAATGAATTGGTTAGATCATTTCCGCCCTCTATTAATAAATTTCTACAGCCAAAATTATAAAGTTTTTTTAAAATTTCTCTTATATTAAATCTGTTATATCTATCAACTTTGGATTTAATGAGAATAATGCCTCTTTTTTTGAGTTTAGAAATTTTTGATTTATCAGCTTTGTTATAAAATATTAAAGTATTTTTGTTATTAGAGGATTTTATTATATAGCTGTTTGTTCTAGAGTTTAAATTGTTATCTAAAATAATCCTTTTTGGAGAAAAATTTTTTATACCTTTTAACCGACAACTTAACCTTGGATTATCTTTGTTTAGTGTTTTGTATGTAATCATCAAACCATCATTTTGATATCTCAAAAGATGTGTAAACTGATCTGAGTAAATATTTGTAATTTTTTTTTGATACTTACTGTAAATAATATTGTTTTTTGAAATAGCTATTTTACCAGTAACATAGGGTAATTTTTTCTTTCTATTAAAAAAATAAGGATAATAAAAATTTTCAATTTTATTTTTTAACAAACCTTTTTTTACAATTATTTTGTTTGACTTTAAAATTTTAAAACTTTTATTTCTAACTCTTTTGTCGATGTCAGTAACAGCATATATAACCTCTGAAATTTTTGATTTAATTATTGAGTCTGTACAAGGTGGTGTTAATCCATGATGACAACACGGTTCTAAAGTAACATACATTTTTGATCCTTTTAAATCTGCAAAACAATTTTTAATCGCGTTAAATTCAGCATGAGGTCTTCCATTAAATGAAGTTTGTCCAATTGAAATAATTTTATCTTTTTTGACGATAACACAGCCTACAGATGGATTTGACCCAGTTAATCCATGACGAGATTTAGCCAGGTCCAAGGCTATCTCCATATAAAATTTATCTTTTGATGTAAATTTATCTTTTTTTGTAGACATCAAGCTTGTCCACGAATTGTACAAAATCTTTTTCTTCTCTAAAGTTTCTATATACAGATGCAAATCTTACATATCCAACTGGATCTAAATCCTTCAAACCTTCCATAACCATAGTTCCAATTGTATTTGTAGATATTTCACTTTGACCAAGTTCCTCTAATGATCTTGAAACATGACTAATAAATTTTTCAATTGTTTCAGTATCAATTGGTCTTTTTTTAAGTGCTATATAAATTGATTTAGACAGTTTATCTCTATCAAAAATTGACTTTCTCCCATTTTTCTTAACAACCATTAATTCGCGAATTTGAATTCTCTCAAAAGTAGTAAAACGTTCACCACAAATACAAAGTCTTCTTCTTCTGATGGCTGTACCATCTTCTGTAGGACGTGAATCTACAACAGATGTGTCACCTTTTTTTTCACACGGACAAATCATTTACTAAAGGTTCTTATATATCGGAAATGACGAAGTTAAAGAAATAACTTCATTTTTTACTTCTTCTTCTATTTTGCTATTATTTGATGGGTTTTCAGATAAACCTTTTAAAGTTTTTGTTATTAATTCTCCTACAGTTTTAAATTCGCTTAGTCCAAAACCTCGTGTTGTAGCTGCTTGAGTACCTAATCGAATGCCTGAGGTAATCATGGGTTTTTCTGTATCAAAAGGAATACCATTTTTATTACACGTAATATTTGCTCTAGACAAACTTTCAGCTGCAAGATTACCTTTTACATCATAAGGCCTTAAATCTACCAACATCAAGTGAGTATCCGTTCCATCAGAATAAATTTTAAACCCATTATTTTTTAAAGTCTCGGCAAGCATCTTAGCATTTGCCAAAACAGATTTAATATAATTTTGAAATTCTGGCTGTAATGCCTCCAAAAATCCAGCGGCTTTAGCTGCAATAATATGCATCAAAGGTCCACCCTGATAACCAGGAAAAACTGCTGTGTTAAATTTTTTAGCAAGATCTTCATGATTAGTTAAAATTATACCACCTCTTGCACTTCTAAACACTTTGTGTGTAGTTGATGTAACAACATGAGCATAATCACAAGGATTAGGATAACCTTTACCTGCAACTAAACCTGAGAAGTGTGCCATATCAACCATTAAATATGCTCCGACTTTATCTGCTATTTCTCTAAATCTCTTAAAGTCAATTACTCTAGAATAAGCACTTCCACCCGCAATTATTAGTTTAGGTTTATGTTCTAAAGCGAGTTTTTCAACATTATCGTAGTCAATTAATTCTGACTCTTTATCAACATCATATCCTATTGCGTTGAACCATTTACCAGACATCGAAATTTTTAATCCATGAGTAATATGACCACCTGAATTTAAACTCATACCCATAAATGTATCCCCGGGGCTTAATAAAGCTAAAAATACCGCACCATTTGCTTGAGCACCTGAATGCGGTTGTGCGTTGGCAAATTTACAATTAAATAATTTTTTTAATCTTTCAATCGCAAGATTTTCTGCAACATCGACATGCTCACAACCATTGTAATATCTTTTACCAGGGTACCCTTCTGCATATTTATTGGTTAAAACTGAACCTTGAGCTTCTAATACTGCTTGAGAAACTATATTTTCAGAAGCGATTAGCTCTATATGCTGTTGTTGTCTTATTAATTCATCCTTAATTGCTTTATAAAGCTCTGGATCTTTAACTGATAAACTATCTTCAAAGAAACTTTTATAGCTATCGTTTAAATAATTTTTTTCACTAGACATAATTATATTTTTTTAACTCTTTTTAAATGTCTCCCACCATCAAATTTAGTATTTAAAAAAACACTTATAAACTTTAAAGCATTTTTTTTGGATATAAATCTTGAACCTAATGTAATGATGTTTGCATCATTATGCAATCTGGATAATTTTGTTGATTTTAGATTAAAACATTGCGCTGCACGCACATTTTTATGCTTATTTGCCGCAATATTCATGCCAGTCCCAGATCCACACACTAAAATACCAACATTTCTTTTATTAAGTTTGACTTTTTTTGCAACTTTATGTGCATAGTCAGGATAATCAACACTAGTATCATCTTTTGGACCGAGGTCCTCAAATTTAACTTTTTTATTTTTTAAATAATTTTTGATTGATTCTTTTAATTTAAATCCAGCGTGATCTGATGAAATAAATATTTTTTTCAAATTAATTAAATTTGTAATCTAAAACACAAGCAACTAAATGTATTCTATTCTCTTCACCACCATTAAATGCATTGTGATACTTTGTATTATTTGTCACCCATACTGACCCATCGGCAGGCATGTGCTTTGCAACATTATCAATAACCATGATGCAGCCAGGGTTAGTAATTATTGGTATATGTAGTCTTGGTTCAGGATCTCTATGCCAACTCAAAGTTGATCTTGGTTCTTTTAAAAGAATTCTAACTCTTCCTAATTTATATTTAGATGACAAAGCATCATATACCTCTTTAAAGTAAGTATTTTCATAATCTTTTATAAATTCCGAATATTGTGACTCATCAAGAGACTCATCTCTAACTACTTCTTTTCCTGATTTATCAGGTTTTGTCCAATATACTCCTCTAGCCTTATTGCCTTTGATTGAGTCTGGATCACCAGGTATTTGGGTTAATGATATCGCTCCAAAGTGAGTCACACCAGCATCTTCAAATTTTTTAATCTTAACTATTTGATGGTAAGCTTCTTGCAACTTTTCAATATCAAACTTTATTTCTTGTTTCTGAAAATCGCTAAAGTCTAATACTCTATCTTCTTTTTTAATATTTAAATCTATTACTTTTGAATTTTCTATCGTCATCATGATTGCTTTCTACCCTTTTTTTTGTATATGTGTATATTACATTTGTCGCAATTTAAAAGTAAATTAAAACATGATTATTGGGAAATATCCGAGTCTTAGACTTAGAAGAAATAGAAAAGAATCTTGGTCAAGAAGACTGATTCAAGAAAATACCTTAAGTGCAAATGATTTTATATTACCTATTTTTTTAATTGAAGGATCAAATAAACGGCAAAAAATTTCATCAATGCCAGGTGTATACAGATATACAATTAATCGATTGAGTCAAATAGTGGACAGAGCCATAAAAAAAAAGATACCAATGGTTGCACTTTTTCCAAAAACCCAAAATGTACGTAAAGATGAATTGGGAACAGAATCACTTAATGAAAAAAATTTAGTTTGTAGAGCAATTAAAGAAATTAAAAAAAAATACAAAAATCAAATAGGTATAATGTGTGACGTAGCATTAGATCCCTACACATCACATGGTCATGACGGTTTAATTAAATCTAACACTATTCTAAACGACGAGACTGTAGAGGTACTGATTAATCAATCATTACTTCAGGCAGAGATGGGTTGTGATGTAATTGCCCCATCAGATATGATGGATGGTAGAATAGGAAAAATAAGAAAAGCTTTAGATAAAAACAAATTCCAAAACGTTCAAATATTATCGTACGCTGCAAAATATGCCTCAAGCTTTTATGGACCTTTTAGAGATGCAGTCGGTTCTAAAGGTTCATTAAAAGGAAACAAAAAAACTTATCAGATGGATTATAGAAATTCTGATGAAGCTTTAAGAGAAGTTGCATTAGATATTAAAGAAGGTGCAGATATGGTAATGGTTAAACCAGGTATGCCCTACTTAGACATAATAAAATCAATAAAAGAAAAATTTAAATTACCTGTATTTGCCTATCAAGTATCAGGAGAATACAGCTTAATTGAAACAGCTATAGCGAAAAAACTAATTAATAAAGATGCTATATATGAAAGCTTAGTTGCTTTTAAGAGAGCTGGTGCCAATGCTATAGTAAGCTATTACGCTGATAGAATTGATAAAATAATAAAATAGTTATTTTAACGTATTTAAAAATAGTAACCTGCTATTTGGATAATTTAAATTATTTGGTTTTAATATAATTTTATCCAAATAATCACCTACTAATTTCAAACCGCTCAATAATGTGTCGAGATCATTAACTTCTATATCTTTTTCAATTAAAAAATTAGGTACATATTTTTTTTCATTTAAAGAACTAGCATAATATACAGTTTTGTTACCTTCTAAATCTTTTTCAACAAAATTTTCGAGTGCTAAGTCATATCCTAATATTTTAAGTAACTCCAATTCCCAAAAAACATATTTTTTTATCCAATCTTTTTCTTTTAAAATTAAAAATAAATTCTGAATTATAAAATAAACCTTATCATTAGATTGAGACTCTGCTGTTAATATTTTAATCAAATTCATTGCAGATGTTATACAAGATAACTTTTGTTTGTGATCAAAATATAATGGAGTATAGGCATTTAAAATTTCAATTTTAAAATAACCTATTCTATTTTCATTTTTAGAATTATAATTAACATGGAGTTTGTTACCTACTTGAAGATAATTTTTAATTTTTTTTGAAGTACCACCAAATATAATTCCAGATATCTTTCCTTTTTCTTTTGTAAACAATTCAACAATTAATGAATTTTCATTATACCTCGTTTTGCTTAATAAAAATCCTTCGTCTGACCAATTCATTTTTTATTTGTATTTTTCAAACATTCTATTGCAGCATTTTGTTCAGCTTCTTTCTTTGATTTTCCAGTCGCTATAAAATATTTTGTATTTGGTAATTTTACTCCAACTTTGAATATAGGTTTGTGTCTTGGACCTGTATTTGAAATCAATTTATATGTAGGTAATTTTTTAAAGTTTTTTAAAGTTAGTTCCTGTAGCTTTGTTTTTGCATCTATTTCTGTAACAACACTTTTTTCAATATGATCTTGCCACAACTCTAAAATTTTTTTTTCAACAATTGTAAAACCTTTATCAAGATAAATAGCACCAATTAATGCTTCACAGCTATCAGATATAATTTTATCCTCAATTTTTATTTTTTTATTGTTAGGATTAAATGTTTTAACATAACTAGATAAATTGATTTTTTTTGCTATATCCAAACAGGTTTTTTTATTCACTAACGATGCAAATTTTTTATCAAGAATACCTTCTTTTTCCTCAGGATAAATTTCTAAAAGTTTTTTTGCTATCACCAAGCCAAGAACTCTATCACCAAGAAACTCTATCTTTTCATTATTTTCATTTGGATTAAAGCTTTTATGTGTGAGGGCTTGAATAAGTAGATCTTTATTTTTAAATTTTAAATCAATTTTTTTTTCTAAACTCTGATAGTTAATTTTCATTAATTAATTTTATTAAATGTTCTATTAAATCTTATTGACTTATGCCATTTCCAAAATTCTATAAAACTTCCTATTTTTTTATCAGAAGAAAAAAATATAAATTGAGCTTTTCCTACTAAATTATCTTTATGCACATATCCTACACTTGTTAAATATCTGCTATCTTTAGAACAATCCCTGTTGTCTCCTAAAAAGAAATAATGATCTTTTGGTACAGTAAACGCATCTGAATTTTTATAGGTATAATCTTTAAGATAAACAGTATGAAACTTTTTTCCATTTGAAAGCTTTTCCTCAAATCTATAAACATCAATGCTTTTGTCTCCACAGAAAATAGTAGTTTTATTATTAATTTTAGATTTAAGAATTTCAGAATTATTCAAATATAAATTAGAGTCTATGAACTGTATTTTATCACCAGGTAAACCAATTAATCTTTTAATGTAGTCTGTTCTATTATCTGCGGGCGTTTTAAACACAATCACATCACCCCTTTCTGGAGCGCTAAACATAATTCTTTTGCTTAATATTGGAGGGCTAAAAGGAAATGAATGCTTACTATAACCATAGGTATATTTTGTTACAAACAATCTATCACCTACTAATAAAGTAGGTTCCATGGATGAGGATGGAATATAAAATGGTTGTACTAAAAGTGATCTAATTATAACTGCAATTATTAATGCATAAATTAAAGTTTTTATATTTTCTGAAAAAAAATTTTTATCTAATTTCATGATTTTTGAATAATTGCAAATGCGGTTGAGTAATTTTTTTCATCCGAAATTGATAGAAAAAATTTAAAATTTTTGATTTTAAAATTTTTTTGTATGATTTTTGTAATTTTTTTATTTTTAACATAATAAGGCTTTCCCATTTTATCATTAACAACTTCTATATCTTTAAAATTTAAATTCATACGAAAACCTGTGCCAATAGCTTTAGAAAATGCTTCTTTTGCAGCAAATCTCTTCGAAAAATAAGCTACTTTATTTTTTACAGCATTAGATTGTTTCAATTCTTTAAATGAGTAAATTCTTTTTTTAAATAAAGGATTTTTAATTGATTGTTGAATTCTTTTATTTTCAACAATATCAATACCAATACCAAGAATTTTCATTTATTTTTTTATAATTTTTTTAAAGTTTTTAATTACTTTTGAAAGTCCATCAAATATTGACTCTCCAATTATAAAATGTCCAATGTTATACTCCTCAATATCCGTTATTTTTGTTAACATTTTGGTGGTTTTGTAGTCTAAACCATGACCTGCATGAACTTCTATATTTAAACTTGATGCTAATTTTGTACTTTTTTTAATTCTGTTTAATTCACTAGAATAATTTTTTTTTAATTTAACTAGGTTTGCTAATTTTCCAGTATGTATCTCAATACAATCAGCATTTAATTTTTTAGCAAGTCTAATACCATCTAGAGAAGGATTAATGAATAAACTTGTTCTTATCTTTGCTTTTTTAAATTTTTTAATTATTTTCTCTAATTTATTAAAATTGTTTTTTATATTTAAACCTCCCTCAGTAGTAATTTCTTTTCTATTTTCTGGAACTAAACAAATAAAATTTGGTTTTATCTTAAGTGCTTTATTAACAATTTCTTTATTCATAGAAATTTCAAGGTTTACAAGCACATTTTTTAAACCACATATTTTTTTGGCATCAATATCATTAATATGTCTTCTATCTTCTCTTAAATGAATTGTTACAGAATTGGCTCCATAACTAATAACTTTTTTTGCTGCATTTAGTGGATCTGGATGTTTCTCTCCACGAGCGTTTCGTAAAGTTGCAATATGATCTATATTTACACCTAACCTTTTCACTTAATAAATCTGCTTCCTGGAGTTCTTATGGGTATTGATTTAAGTTCTGGTGGCAATTTATTTGCTTTAAAAGTTGGAACATCTATTTTTAGATGAGATGTTATTCCAGTTTTTATTTTTAAAGATTGTTTGGTTGATCGATCAATTATAGATGCAAATCCAATTAATTTTGCTTTTGATTTTTTAATTAACCTTACACACTCTAAACTTGATTTTCCTGTAGTGATTACATCTTCTATAATTAAAACTCTTGCACCTTTTTTAATATTGAATCCTCTTCTAAGAATAAACTTGCCATTTACCCTTTCACAAAAAATTGTTTCTTTTTTTAACAATTTTCCTATTTCATATCCTATAATTACTCCTCCCATTGCAGGAGCTAGTATTAAATCAATTTTTTTAAATTTTTTTTTAATTTTATTCGCTAATGATCTACATATTTTATCAGCTAAATTAGGAAAACTTAAAAGTTTTGCACACTGAACATATTTTGAAGAATGTAGACCTGAGGATAGAACAAAGTGACCTTCTAATAATGCATTAGTTTTTTTTAAAATATTTAAGGATTTTTTGTGTGAAAGCATTTCTTTTTTCTTCGTGTCTAATTATCTTAAATTTTATACTCTTTTGTTTTAGCTCTGCAATAAAATTAGTAAAATTCTTAAGGTTTCTAATAATTAATTTAAATTTAAAATTAATATAATTAGGATTTTTACCAACCATTTCTAAGTTTGATATATTTAATTTGTGACTTCCAATGAGTGAGCTTATATCTCCTAACTGACCAGGCTTATCAGGTAATGACATCCAAAGTGTAGTATTGTATTTTTTTATTTTTTCCTCTTTTTGCTCTCCTTTATCATGCCAATATCTTCTTATTGCTGCTCTAGCTTTACCAGTTTTAGTTGTTGGTATCCAATGAAGTGACGGTGAATTATTTTTTGAGGTTATAATATTTACACGATCACCATTTCTTAAGATAGTTTGAAGTTCGTTTTTGTTTCCATTTATTTCACAACCAACTGCTGAATTACCAATTTTAGTATGAACAGCATATGCAAAATCTATAGCTGTTGCGTCTTTAGGTAATTTTATTACCGAACCTTTTGGTGTGAAACAAAATACATTTTCTTGAAACATTTGCAGTTTTGTATACTCATACGAGTCCTCAGGGTTTTCATTTTTTTCTATAATCTCAACGAGATCTTTCAACCAATCGTACTCTTTCCAGCTTAAGGAATTAAATTTTTCAGAAGATTTATACTGCCAATGAGATGCGATACCTCTTTCTGCAAATTCGTGCATTTCATGTGTTCTAATTTGAATTTCTATTGGTTTTTTATTGGAACCAATTACAGACGTATGAATAGATTTGTAACCATTGATTTTTGGAGATGAAATATAATCTTTAAATTTTCCCGGTATGCAATTCCATTTTTTATGAAAAATACCAAGAGTTTTATAACAATCGTCTACATTTTTTAAAATTATCCTAAATCCAATAATGTCTGTTATTTGCTCAAGCGAAACCCTTTTTTTTTGGACTTTTCTCCAAATCGAAAAAGGTGTTTTTTCTCTACCATGAATCTCAGCATTAATTTCATTATCATTCAAGATTTCACTTAACTCAAAAGATTGTTCTTCAAATAAATCTTTTCTATCAAATTTTATTTCATCAAGTCTTTTTTTTATTAATTTTCTTGCTTCGTTATTTAAAATTTCAAATGATAAATCCTCAAGCTCGTCTCTTATTCTGTGCATTCCCATTCTATCAGCCAACGGAGCATAAATTTCCATGGTCTCTTGAGCTATCCTTTTTCTTTTGTCAACTTTTGTAATCGCTTTAATGGTCCTCATATTGTGTAGCCTATCAGCAATTTTGACTAACAGAACTCTGATGTCTTTTGATGTTGCTAAAATTAATTTTCTGAAATTTTCAACTTTAGAATTAGCTCCAGCTGAATTTTCAAATGCAGAAATTTTCGTTACACCATCCACTAAATCAGCAACCTCATCTCCAAATTCTTGTTTGATGGTTTCATAAGTTGCAAAAGTATCCTCTATAGTGTCATGCAATAGGCCTGTTGTAATTGTAGCGCTATCTAATTTTAATTCAGTCAAAATATTCGCAACCTCTATTGGGTGAACTGAGTAAGGGTCACCAGATGCTCTTTTTTGACTCTCATGCGCTTTAACAGCAAAATTATATGCTTTATCCAATTTTTCAGGATTCAGAAATTTATTATAATTCTTAACTTTGTTTATAAGTTCATTTGAATTAAGCATAATCTGTATTATACCACTAAATTAAATTTGTTTAATAGATCTAATGTCTCTATAAGGAAGTAGAGAAATCAAGGTTTTAACATCAATTTGTTTATCAGGATGAGTCCAATTCTTTTGAATCTCAAATAATGGAAATAATACAAAGTTCCTTTTGTGCATCATTTTATGAGGTAAATTAATCTTAGAATTCTTTTTTGATACCAATTTATTAAAATCGATTATATCTAAATCACATGTACGAGGAGCATTTTTTTTTGCTTTTTTTCTACCTAATTGATTTTCTATAGATTTACATATTTTAAATAGTTTTTGAGGACTGCAATAACATTTTAATTTTAAAATTATATTTAAAAACTTAGGTTTTCGTGGGTCAGGCCAGGAAGGGGTTTCATAATAACTAGATACAGAGAGAAAATCTAAGTTATGTTCTGCTAATAAAAATTTTGCTTTTTCTATATTTCTCTTTCTTAGACCTAAATTTGAACCTATTCCTAAAAAAACAATTTTAGCTTGATTTCCTAATATATCTTGCCTTTTCACGGTTCCAATCTCTACTTTTTTTTGTTGCTCTTTTATCATATTGCTTTTTCCCTTTTGCAACAGCTAATTCTATTTTAGCTTTTCCTTTTTTAAAATACATTTTTGTTGGAATTAATGTGAAACCAACTCTTTGCATTTTACCTATCAATTTATTTATTTCTTTTTTATTAAGAAGCAATTTTCTGTCGTTGGTTGGATTATGATTAGAGTAACTGGCTTGTTTGTATGGAGATATATGTGAATTAATTAGCACAATTTCGCCTCCCTTTTCAACAGCATAAGACTCAGCGATATTCACCTTGCCATCTCTTACTGATTTAATCTCTGATCCCTTTAAAACAATTCCAGCTTCAAAAAGATCTTCAAAAAAATAGTTAAAACTAGCTTTTCTGTTTAAACAAATGATTTTCAAACCAGGATTGGTTTTTTTGTTCATTAAATTAACTTAGCAGACTGAAGAGCTTTTTTTATAATTTCTTTTGTTATCTCTGTTACTTTTACAAGTGGTAGTCTTACATTGTCATCACAAAGTCCTAAAAGTTTTGCAGCGTATTTTACAGGACTAGGATTACTCTCAACAAACATTGAGTGATGAACTGGTTGTAATATTTTATCTAATCTTTCTGCTTCTTTCATTTCATTATCAGTATCTGATTTTGAAAATTTTTGAAAATCAGAACAAAGTTTAGGTGCAATATTTGCAGTTACACTAATGGTACCTACCCCACCACGTTTATTAAATTCAAAAGCATTGTCATCATTTCCTGTTAATTGAATAAATTCTTTCCCCATTTTTTCAAGTGTCTGATTAACTCTGTCTAAATCACCTGTTGCATCTTTAACACCAACTATATTTTTTAATTCATATAGTCTAGCCATTGTGTCCACTGACATATCAATTACTGATCTGCCAGGAATATTATAAATTATAATTGGAATGCCGCACTTGTCATTAATTGCTTTATAATGTTGATACAAACCTTCTTGGGTTGGTTTATTGTAATAAGGTGTAACTATCAAAGCTCCGTTAGCTCCTGCTTTTTCTGCATGTGAGGTTAAAGAAATCGCCTCCTCTGTTGAGTTGGAACCCGTACCAGCAATAACAGGTATTTTTCCATTACTTTCCTTAATACATAAATCTATTACTCTTTGATGCTCATCATGACTTAACGTAGGAGATTCACCTGTTGTACCAGCTGGAACAAGTCCATTGGTGCCATTAGCAATGTGGAAATGAATTAATTTTATATATGCTTCCTCATCTAGACCATTATTTTTAAATGGTGTAATTAAAGCAACATTTGATCCTTTAAACATAAATACTTATAACATAGTTTAAAGATTCATATACTAAAAGATTATGTTCAAAAAAATATTATTTTTAGGTTTCACTGCATCAATATTAATGTTTTCAAATAATCTCTTTGCCGAAATCAATTCAGTTGTACCCTTAAAGAAACCTATTTTGAGTAAAGAAGAAATTCAAAAAAAAATATCTATAAATATTCTCAAACCCTTAAAGAAACCCTCAAAAACCAAAGAAATTAAAATCGAAGAAGTAATTGTTAAAAAAGAGTTAGTTTTAAAAGAAAAAAAATTAAGTTTTAAAATACCAAAGAAAAAACCAACAATTGCTGGCACTACTACAGCTAAGAATATAAAAATTTCAAAATATTATAGTAAAAAAGACTTTGGGTTAGCCAAAAAAGCTATTTCAGAAATGCAGAAAAGTAAATGGACATCTGCACTTAAAATAGCAAAGAAAGCAAAAGATAAATCAATTTATAATTTTATACAATGGAGACATCTTTTAACGTCTGGTAACCAAGCATCCTTTTACGAATATCAAGTTTTTTTAAATAAGAATTCAGATTATCCTAGAATAGGCAGAATTAGATATCTAGCTGAACACAAACTATCAACAGAAAGTGTTTCTCCTAAAAAAATAATAAATTGGTTTGGAGAAAAAGATCCATTAAGTGGTTATGGAAAAATGATACTTGGAGAGAGTTACATTTTGGTTGGAGACAAAAACAAAGGTACAAAACTGATTAAAGAGGGCTGGATAACAGCTGATCTATCTAAAAACGAATTAAAATATTTTAGAAAAAAATTTAAAAAATATTTAAATGCAGATGACTATATTAAACGAGCTGACTATTTAGCTTGGAACGGTGATCGTTGGGATTTACAAAGATTGATAAGATATCTTCCAAAAGATTATGAGCTTTTATATAACGCAAGACACCTTTTAATGAGTAAAGGCTATGGCGTTGACCAGGCTATAGCAAATGTTCCACAAAAATTTAAGAATGATGCAGGTTTAAACTTTGATCGATTAAAATGGAGAAGAAAAAAAGGACGTGTAGACTCTTCAGCTGAAATCTTATTGAAGATAAGAAATGATAAAGAGTATTTAGTTAGACCTGACAAATGGTGGAAAGAAAGAGAAATTATCTCACGAGCATTGCTTTATAAAAAAAAATATGAAATTTCGTATAAAATTTCAAGCAATCATGGAATGACTGAAGGGTCTGAATATGCTGCTGCAGAATGGATGAGTGGCTGGATAGCTTTAAGTTTTTTAAAGGATCCAATGACTGCTAAAGATCATTTTAAAAATTTTTATGAAAATGTTAGTTATCCAATAAGTTTGTCTAGAGGTGCCTATTGGCTTGGAAGAGCATATGAAAAAATAGGCGAAAGAGAGCAATCAAATAATTGGTACAGAGAAGCCACAAAATATCTTACTACTTACTATGGTCAACTAGCTTTTTTAAAATTAAATCCAAATGGAAAATTTGAGTTAGAAAAAGATATGGAAATTGATCCAAAATATAGAATTCAATTTTTTAATAAAGAGCTTGTAAAAATTTCTTATCTCCTAGATGAATTAAAGAAAGATAAATATACAAAACATATTTTAAGACATTTAGCAAATGACAATATAGCTAAAGGTAGTGAAGTTTTAGCTGCAGAATTAGCTACAAGTATAAACAGATATGATTTTGCTATTCAAGTTTCAAAAATTGCGTCTTATCAAAAAAGATTTCATAATAAATACAATTATCCAATAATTAGTACTCCTAAATATATTAATAAAAGAAAAATTCCTGAAAGTGCTTTAATCTTATCTATAATTAGACAAGAAAGTGAATTTGATTTGGAAGCTAATAGTCGTGCTGGTGCAAAAGGATTAATGCAATTAATGCCCTACACAGCAAAATTAGTTTCAAAACAAGCCAAACTGCCATATTCAAAATCAAGATTAACCACTGATCCAGAATATAATATAAATTTAGGCTCACATTATATTGCAGGTTTAATTCTTCAATATGATGGTGCATACCCCTTTGCTGTTGCTGCTTATAATGCTGGACCCAACAGAGTTAAATATTGGAAAAAAATAAATAAAGATCCACAAAAAAATCAAGTTGATTATGTTGATTGGGTTGAATTAATAAAATTTAGAGAAACAAGAAATTACGTACAGCGTGTAATGGAAAATTATAATGTTTATAGATATATTTTGGAACAACGACCTGTACCTATGAAAAACTTTTTCAAAGATCAGCCTCTATTTTAGTGGCGGAAGAGGAGGGATTCGAACCCTCGGTACAAGTTTCCTCGCACGGTCATTTAGCAAACGACTGGTTTCAGCCTCTCACCCACTCTTCCGTATGACATTGTGTATTAAGCGATTGTATTGAAAATTCAATATATATAAAGTAATTATTCAATTATTATGAGAAATAAGTATTCAGTATTTTCGTTAATCAAAAATGCTCTTTCATATCACGAAAATTGGCAAAGAGCGTGGAAAGATCCTGCTCCTAAAAAAGAGTACGAAGCAGTTATTGTTGGTGGTGGTGGCCATGGATTAGCAACAGCCTACTATTTAGCAAAAAAACACAATATGAATAATATTGCTGTAGTCGAGAAGGGTTGGATTGGTGGAGGAAATACTGGACGGAATACTACAATTATTAGATCAAATTATTTATGGGACGCCAGTGCAGGATTATATGATCATGCATTAAAAATTTGGGAAAGTTTATCTCAAGAATTAAACTACAATGTAATGTTTAGTCAAAGAGGTGTAATGAACCTTGCACATAATTTACAAGATGTTAGAGATTTAAAAAGACGAACACATGCAAATAGACTAAATGGAATTGATGCAGTTTACTTGAGCGCTGAAGAAGTTAAAAAATTTTGTCCAATTATAAATACATCACCAGATATTAGATACCCTGTTTTAGGAGGAACTTTACAAAGAAGAGCTGGTACAGCAAGACACGATGCAGTTGCTTGGGGATATGCTAGAGGAGCTGATGCAATGGGTGTTGATATTATTCAAAATTGTGAAGTTAAAGGAATTAAAAGAAATGGAGATAGTGTTGAAGGAATAGAAACAACAAAGGGATTTATAAAAACTAAAAAAGTTGGTGTTGTTGCTGCTGGTCATTCTAGCGTTATAGCTAATATGGCAGGTCTAAGACTTCCACTTGAAAGTAAACCTTTACAAGCTTTAGTTTCTGAACCTGTAAAACCAATTATTGATACAGTTGTAATGTCTAACGCAGTGCATGCTTATGTCAGTCAATCTGACAAAGGAGAATTGGTCATTGGTGCTGGAACAGATGATTATGTTTCTTACACTCAAAAAGGAAGTCATCAAATAGTTGAAGGAACACTAAATGCTATTTTAGAATTATATCCAATTTTCAGTAGAATGAGAATGTTAAGACAATGGGGAGGAATAGTAGATATTTGTCCTGACGCTAGTCCAATTTTAAGTAAAACTTCAATTAAAGGATTATACTTTAATTGTGGTTGGGGAACTGGAGGATTTAAAGCAACTCCTGGATCTGGAGATTTGTTTGCACATACTATTGCAAACGATGAACCGCATAAACTTAATGCTGCATTCAATTTAAATAGATTTGTAAGCGGGGACCTTGTTGATGAGCATGGGGCTGCAGCGGTTGCTCATTGATGTTTTTAATAAACTGTCCGTACTGTGGAGAACGAGATCAGCAAGAATTTAAGGCTGGTGGTGAAGCTCATATAGAGAGACCTAAGCAACCAACAGAATTAAGTGATGATGAGTGGGCAGAATATTTATTTATGAGAAAAAATATTAAAGGTGTTCAATTTGAAAGATGGAACCATGCACATGGTTGTCGTAAATGGTTTAATATGGTTAGAGATACTTCTAACGATGAAATAAAAGCAATTTATAAAATGGGTGAAAAGCCACCTTCTCAATAAAATGACTAAAAACTTAAGAGTAAAATCCAGTGAGTATATTGATGAAACTAATAGGATTTCTTTTAAATTTAATGGCAAAACTTACCATGGATTTAAAGGCGATACTTTAGCATCAGCATTACTTGCAAATAATGTTCATTTAGTTGGAAGAAGTTTTAAATATCATAGACCAAGAGGAATTATGACGTCTGGTTCTGAAGAACCAAATGCTATAGTTCAAATAAATCCTGGTACAAACAGAACAGAACCTAATGTTAGAGCAACAGAAGTTGAGATTTACGAGGGCTTAGAGGCATCCAGTCAAAATTGTTGGCCAAGTGTAGAATTTGATATTGGTGGAATAAACAATTTTCTCTCCCCTTTTTTTCCAGCAGGTTTTTATTACAAAACATTTATGTGGCCTGCTAGTTTTTGGGAGAAATATGAATTTTTCATACGACACTCAGCCGGTTTGGGGAAATCTCCAACATCAAGTGATCCTGACATTTATGACCACCGATATATTCACTGTGATGTATTGGTTGTAGGCGCAGGTATATCAGGAATAATAGCAGCAAAAAATGCAGCTAAAAATAATTTTAAAACGTTGTTAGTTGATGAAAAAAATGAACTTGGTGGTTCAACTGTTTATGAAAACAATGAATTTAACAAAATTGATAATAAAACTCCTTCTGAATGGTTAAAAAAAGAAATAGAGGAACTTAAAAATATTAAAAATCTTGAAATAAAAACTAGAACAAGTGTAGCTGCTTACCATCAATATAATTATCTATTGGCTAAAGAAAATCTAACTGATCATTTAGAAGCAAAAGATAAAAGAAATAAAATTAGACAAAGACTTCTTAAAATTAGAGCTAAGAAAGTTATTTTAGCCACAGGTGCATTAGAAAGACCGTTGATATTTAATAATAATGATAGACCAGGAATAATGCTTTCATCTGCTATTAGAAAATACAGCGAATTTTATGGAGTTGCATGTGGTAGTAAAAATGTATTTTTTACTAATAATGATAGTGCTTATGAAAGTGCTTTTTCATTATATAACAAAGGTATCAATGTTGAAGCGATCGTTGATATTAGAGACCAATCTGAAAGTAAAATTGTAAAAAAAATAGAAGAAGCAGGTATTAAAATTTATTGGTCACATACAATTGTTGATACAGCTGGATACAAAAGATTAAATAGTGTTTCAATAATGAAACTATCTAATGATGGTACTTCAGTTACTGGAAGTAAAATTTCTATTTCATGTGATTGCTTAGGAGTTGCTGGTGGTTGGACGCCTGCAGTGCATTTATACACACAATCAGGTAGTAAACTTAAGTTTGATGAGGAAAAACAGATTTTCTTACCAAATCAAAATACATCAGAACAAATAAGTGTAGGATCTTGTGATGGAGATTTTAAAATTGATGAAATCATTAAAAATTTAAATCGAAAGCTTAAAGATAGTCTAAATATTAAAGAAACAGAATTAGATAAAATTGAAGTTGAAATTGATCAGGAAAATTCAAAAAGAAATATTTGGTTGCTACCTTCTGATAAACCTTTGGGTAAAACTAAACCATTTGTAGATTATCAAAACGATGCAACCGCTAAAGATATCAAATTGGCATTAAGAGAAGGTTTTAGATCTATCGAACATGTTAAGAGATACACAACTACTGGAATGGGAACTGATCAAGGTAAACTAGGAAA
>CACJYE010000003.1 GCA_902597555.1 uncultured Pelagibacteraceae bacterium | reverse complement strand
TCATCTTTTTTGTTTTTATCTTCATTCACAAAAATCTTATTCCACCAGCTTCGTTCTTTTTTATAGAACCAATATTTAAGATTAGGAAACTGTAAAGAACCATTTGTGCCTCCAATCATATATGCAGATTGGTTTGTAATTGGGTATGCAGGATTTTCTCCAGCAGTTAATTCATAACTCCAAGGTGCAACAATTGTATCTGACAAATTTAGTGTACAAAGTGCTCCTGAATTAAAGATCAAACTTATTGTAGCTGTATCTTCTACTTGAAATTTTCTGGTTATATTTGTTGTAAACGCTTGAACATATTTTATTGAACCCAATAAATAACAAATCATGTCAATGTCATGAACCAAATTGATACCTAAAGGCCCGCCACCTTTACTTACTCTCCATTTTTCTTTGTAATAGGTTTTGTGTTTATAAAGCCAACATAAAACATTTGCTGAAACTATATTTCCTAATTTTCCTTTATCAATTAAACCTTTTACCTTTGATACTATTGAGTTATGTCTTCTATGATAACCTATCAATAATGGTGTTTTATTTTTATTAGCACTACTAATAATTTTTTTAGCTGAATTAATATTATCTGAAATAGGTTTTTCTAATAATACCGGAATTTTTTTCTTTAAAAAACTGAGTGTATGTTTTTCATGAAGTTGATTTGGAGTAGCAACAATTACTGCATCTAAATTTTTCGAATTTAACAGTTCATCTGTATTTGAATACAATGGGATCTTAAATTTTTTAGATAAATTTTTAGCGTTATGACCAATCTCTACTATCGAATGAAGGTTTACCTTCTTTGATTTTTGAATAGCTTTTATATGTTGTAAACCCATTAGTCCTGTTCCAACAATTGATATGTTTATTTTTTTTTTCATTTTATGAAATTTTTATCTTTGTGAAGTACTTATAAAGTTTTTTGGGTTTAATTAAAGTACTTGGAAAATTTTTGTTATTTGGTGCATCTGGATAGTGTTGAGTTTCTAAACAAACACCCTGGTAAGGATAAAGTTTGTTTTTATATCGCAAACCCTGACTAGTATAAAGCTGTACACCAGGAAGATTTGAATAAAAGTCTAATTGAATATTAGTTTTTTTATTTTTTAGAGAGGCTACATAATTTTTATAATTTTTTTTAATACAATATGTTAAATCAAATCCCAATTGATTGATTGTATTAGATGCTCTCTTTATTTTTTTGTTTTTAATAATGTCTATTTTTTTTCCAATATTTTGGAATATGTTGAAATCATTAATGGTATTTTTAACTTTTTTAATTTTACCAGTTGGGATTAATTTATTAGTTACTTCAAGATATTTTTCTGAATTAATTTTTAAATCATGATTGAAAATTGCATCTTTTTTATTTTTATTTAAATTCCAGTAACTATGATTGGTTAAACTCACATGGGTTAATTCGCTTGATTTATATTGATATTTTATAAATAAGCTTTTATTTCTGATTTCAAAAATACACTCTGAATTTAGATCACCTGGAAAACCTTGGTCTAAATTTTTAGATAACAATTGATAGATAATTTTATTTTTTGAATGATGTTTTATTTTCCATTTTAATCTATCAAATCCTATTTTTCCTCCATGGAGTGTATTTCTTCCTTCGTTGCCATCAAGTTTATAAATCTTATTTTTAATCTTAAATCTTGAATTTGAAACTCTGCCTGCGTACCTTCCACAAGTAGCACCTACATAAAAATTTTTATTTCTATAATTTTTTGTAGAACCAAGGTTTAGGATTAAATTTATCTTCTTTTTCTTATCATAAACTTCATACAAACAGGCACCGATATTAATTGATTTAACTCTTAGATATTTATTTTCTATAATTGAGCTTTGTACCTTCACAAAGCTTATTACAACCAACCTTTATCAACAATATAAGATTGATTTGTGCATCCACCTGATTGTTCTGATGAGAAAAACAACACTGCTTGAGCAAGTTCATGTGGCAACAATCTCTCTTTTAAACATTGGTTTTTCATCAAATCTTTTTCAGATTCCTCGTTTAACCAAAGATCAATTTGTCTTTGTGTTAAAACCCAGCCTGGTACTACTGAGTTAACTCTAATGTTAAATTCACCTAAATCTCTTGCAAATGATCTTGTTAAACCAACTACTCCAGATTTTGCGGCTGTATAAGCGGCCATACCACCTTGTCCGACCATCCAAGACGAAGATCCTATATTGACAATTACACCACCCTTATTTTCAATCATTGATTTTTTAACTGACTGAACTGTGAAAAAATAATGTCTTAAATTTACATTCATTCTTTCGTTCCAATATTCTTCTGTAACATCGTCAATTTTGTGTCTTGTGTCATTAGCAGCATTGTTGATTAAAATATCAATTGGGCCTTTTTGATCAATGATGTCTGCAATTGTCTTTTGAAGTTGTTTTATATTTAACAAATCACATTCAAAAAAAGTTGGTATTGAATATTTTTTATTTTTTATATCCTCAATTAATTTTTCAGCTTCTGACACTTTAATATCTATGAAGTAAACCTCAGAACCTTGTTCACAAAAATGTTCAACAATTGAAGCTCCAATTCCTGATCCTCCGCCTGTAATAAATACTCTTTTATTTTCTAGATCATAATATTTTACTTTCATTTTCTTATTCCCCCGACTGTTATAAATACTCTTTTGTTTTTAAAATCATAATGTTTACAAATTCTATTAACTTAATATTTTTAATTCTGTTTTTTTTAATATTTATAGAGAATTTAAATTAAAAATATAGATTTTATTTAGCTTTATAACCTAAACCAATATTATTTGTTTTTTTACTTGCATCCATAATTTTCGGATATTCATAATTTAATCCTAAAAGCTGCCGCACTTTTGGACTTGAATTACTTTTGAAGTCCTCAGATAAATAAGTGACTAAATCCTCTACTGGTTTTATATATTTAGGAAGAAACTCTATCAACAATGCTGCTCTTTGGTTATTTGATTTATTCGGTGATGCTCCATGCCAACAGTTACCATTAAAAAAAACTAAATCTCCAGGATTTGCAATCATTTGTTGTTTATTTGAAAAATCGTCATTTTCATTTGGGTAATGTAATTTCTTCTGTGATCCCGGTATATATGCAGTTGCACCTGATTGTTCTGAACAAATATCTAGAGGTATAGTAGCCTGACAGTTTTGTGCAAATGAACTGTTAAGACCCATAGGAAAAGTCTCACTATTATAAAAATCCCAATACGGATAATCTATATGGAGTTCCTGTCCTATAGACCCTGGTAGCAATCTACTTGCGCAGTAAGATCCACAAAAAAATTCTGAACCTAAAAGTTTAGACATTAAACTGAAAATAATGTCATTAGTAATTAACTTACTAAATACCTCTCCTTTACCAAATAAATTCCATATCCTTTGCTGAAGTTTAATCTTATCAGATGCTTCAGCCTCAGCATTAAAGTGAGTTTCTTTTTGTTCTTGTGTATCAGCAAAATGATTAACAATCTCTCTTGCTTCTTTGATATCATTTAAATTATATGCATTTTCAATAACTATAACTCCAGATTCATGCATTAATTCATTTATTGCTTGAGTAATATTAAAACTTTCTCTCGAAAATTTGTGCATAGATAAATTTTAATTGAAAAAAATTAAAAAAAAATAAAAAAAATTAATACTCTAATTCTTTTGCTAGATCGCCAATTTTAGCACCACCTGCCATCAATCTTTTCACATCTTCATTACCAAGTTCTGAAGACAATCCTGAACCAATTACCTCCCCTAAACTTAAGAAAGTATATCGATCAGCAATAAGACGCGCGTGAATTTCATTGTGTGTAATAAGTATGATTGCAATATTTCCTAAACTTTGCACTTTTTTAATTGTTTTTAAAACTTCCATTTGTTGCTTTTGACCTAATGCTGAAGTAGGCTCATCTAATATTAGTATCTTTGCACCAAAGTAAATTGCTCTTGCAATAGCCAAAGTTTGTCTTTGTCCACCTGACATTGTTCCAACTGGCTGATTAGGGTTTGCAATATTAATCCCAATTTTAGACATTTCCTCTGTTGTTATTCTATCCATCTCATCCATTTGCATTAAACCAAATCCGCTAGGTCCTTTTATTAATTCACGTCCAAGAAAAAAATTCCTTGTTACTGAAGTTAAAGCATTGAGTGCCAAATCTTGATAAACTGTTCCAATACCTGCATCAGATGCTTGACGTGGTGTAGTAAAGTTAACAATTTCTCCATCTACTTTTATTTCTCCACTTGTCATTGGATGAACACCAGATAATACTTTGATCAAAGTTGACTTTCCAGCACCATTGTCACCTAAAAGCGCGTGAACTTCGCCCGGATAAACATCTAATGAAACACCATTTAAAGCGGTAAAAGTTCCAAATTTTTTTACTAAATTCTTTATTTCAATTAATGGTTTTTTATCCATTAGATATTTCCCATAATTCGTTTTCTGATATTCTCATTTGTTAAGGCAGCAGTAACAAGAACTGCTCCAAGGAAAACCCTGTAGAACGATCCATCAATTCCTGGAATATAAAAGAAGGCTTCTTTTGCAATTCCAAAAATAATTGTGCCAAGGATTATTCCACCTATTGTTCCAAAACCTCCTGTCAGCACAACACCACCTATAACCGCTGCAGCAATTGCTTCTAATTCTTTTAAATTACCTTTTGCTGTATCCGCAGTATTAACTTCAAATACCTGGCACGCAGCAAACATAGTTGCGCAGAACGCAGTAAACATAAATAATGAAATCTTAACTTTATTAGTTGGCACACCGTTAGCTTTTGCAGCACTAAGGTTTCCACCAGTTGAATAAATCCAATTACCTGCTTGAGTTTTACTCAAAATTAAATAACAAATAAACGCTATAAGTCCCCAAATCATTAATGCAGAATACATTCCTTTAGCAAAAATGTTCCCATAGTTATTTACATTCCAATCTACCGTATAATATAACCAATTAAATACTGGCTCCATAATGTCGCCTCCAAAAAAATTAGCAACCGGTCTTGCAGTAACTATTGTATCTATGTAAGCTCTTGCTATATCAATATCAGTAACTGCTTTTGCAGCAACATCAGGAACATTAACTCCAGCTTCTATTTTCTTTGTCAAAATTTCGACCATTGAGTCATTGCCAGATTTTTTTGCTCCAGCTAATGATTTTTCTAAAGTTGAAATCATTTTTTCAGCATTTGCTTCAGTTTTGTAAGCCGCAACTTTTTCATTTATATATGTTAGTCGTTCAGTTAATTTTGCTACCGTGCTCGCTGGCACAGTGCTAAGAATTTCTAATAATTGGTCATTTGGTAAAGCTTTAGCCGCATCTCTTTCCATTTCTCCATGACCTGGAACATTTATAATGTTTTTAATATCTGGTAAATCTGTAACAGTTGTAGATCCAGCAGTTTGATCAGGAGCTCTATTAAAAGCTCTATACGAAACTTCTGTTAAACCTCGTAAAAAGAAAAGTCCACCTAGTGTTACAATGAAAGATGCTATTCCACTTTTAACTATTATCCATCCTTGTATCCATCCAAAAGATAGCGTCATACATAATGTAATTAATATTGCTAATAGTGGCGAAACATCTTTAATTTTAAATAATGTGTATCCTTCAAAATGAAAACCTCCCTCAAAAGATATATAAGGAATTACAACTGCAAAACCCCATTTTAGTATCATTGCCATACAACCACCAGCAAAACCGATCATTGAACCAACGGAAAGATCAAATTCACCTGCTATAATTAACATTCCAGCAGCAAGTGCTACGATTCCTAATTGAGCAATTACCCTAAAATTATTTCTAATTCCTAAAGCGTTAAATCCTTCACCAGAAAAAGGATTAAGAGAAAATTGTCCCTCAGGAATTGAAAAGTATCCCAACATACAAAAAAGTAAAATCATCACTCCAAAAGGTCCAACTTCTGGACGAGACGTAAATGCAGAGTACCATTTTTTTTCACCTTGTCGGTCTGACTCTTGTCTTGGTTTTTTTGTTGTTGATGTATTCATTTATAAAAGAATTATTAATTGTGTTAAAAAAAAAGGGCCGATTGAATAATCGACCCTTTAAATTATTACAGACTATCTATCAATACCTGCTAAAGCAGCAACTGAAGAAGCGTTAGACTTGTCAACGAAGCCAGGTCCTGAAGGGATGTTAGCTCCTGGTAAAAGTCCAGCACTGTTATTGTACAAGTGTAATACGATAACTGGCATATAACCTTGTAATCTTTGTTGTTGATCGATAGTGAAAGAAACTCTTCCAGATCCGATTAAGTCCATAACTGCAGGACTCAAGTCGAAGCAAGAGTGGTGTACTGTCATACCAAGATCAACTAAAGCTTTATCAACAGCTTCACATACGTGTGGTCCTACTGAAAGGATCGCATCGATATCACTGTTAGCTTGTAAAGCAGCAGTTGCTCTAGTTTGAATAGTTGCAGGGTCAGATGTAGTATCAGTCATTTGCATAGGAACAGCTGCACCGTAACCTTCACATCTGTCTACAAGAGCTGTGTTGTATGCTTCTTGAATCATACAAAGTGCTTTAGTAGCACCTTCAGATTTTGCTCTTTCACCAGCTTTTTGTCCAGCAAGTAATTCAGGCTGACCAACGTGCATTAAAGCACCTAGGCTAGCAGAAGACTCTAAACCAGAGTTCATTGTAATTACTGGAACACCAGCAGCAACAGCAGCTTTAATAGCTGGGCCTAATGCATCTGGATCTGGTAAAGAAATTACCATACCGTCTGGTTGAGTAGCTGCAGCAGCTTGAATTGAGCTTGCCATATCAGCCATATCAGCAGAAGGGTTATAGATATATTCAAAGTCAGCACCGATTGCTCTAGCTGCATCTTCACCACCTTTTTGAACTACTGGCCAAAAAGGATCTTTACCTTCACCATGAGTAATCATGACATATCTTTCAGCGAACGCAGAAGTTGCAAATAATGCAAGAGCTGCAATCGAAAGTATAAGTTTTTTCATTGTTTCCCTCTTAAGTTAATTGAATTAATATATATTAATTTAGTGTGAATATAATCATACTCAAACGTAATTCGTAAAGTAAAAAGTGATAAAAAATTTATTTTTATTTTATATATAATATCTAAACATAATTTATCTTTTAAAATTATTTTAAGTTCAACCTATGGTTGATTTTAATTTTTTTAAAATTTTTTGTTTGTTTTATATGTTTTTAAAGAATTTTTTTTTTAAATTAAATTATGAATAGAATTTTCTAGTATGTCGTACTTCTTCCCAATCTTGCTGCACCTCGAACACCACTAGCATCACCATATCTTGGTTTTAAAAAAACACCTTCGTATTCTCTACCAATAACAAATTTTCTAACTAATGAATCTATTTCATTTAAAAAATCTATTTCGTTTGAAACTCCCCCTCCAAAAATAAAAGCATCTGGATCTAAAATATTTATAATACTTGATAGAGACATTGCTAAATTTACTTTAAAATCATCTATAAATCTTTCAGCATCTAAATCATGTTTTCTATTCAATTCAAAAATTTCATTTGCTTTTAAATTTTTTCCATAAAGCTTATTAAATCTTTTAGCCAAGCTTAATCCCGATAAAAAACTTTCAATCTCTGCTTCTCTAGGATTACTAGAGTCAAAATTTTCTTTTTTAGCAGCAAAATAAGGAATTTGATTATGGCCCCATTCTCCTGCAACACCATTAGGACCACTTACTATTTTTTTATCAATCACTAAACCACCCCCTACTCCAGAGCCAAGTATTATGCCATAAACAATTTTGTAATGTTTGCCAGATCCATCTATTGACTCTGAAAGGGCAAAACAATTTGCATCATTTTCACAAAATACTTCTTTACCAAGTGCTTTACGTAAATCATTTTGAAAAGGTTTTTTTTCTAACCAACTTATATTCGGAACATTTTTAACCAAACCTGTTTGAGGAGAGTGAACTCCTGGATGACAAACGCCAATTGAAAGATCTTGTTTAAATTCTTGTTCTAATTTTTTATAAATATCTTTTATTGAAGTAATAATCTGATTGTAATTTTTTGGACATGATATTCTGGACCTGTATCTTTCTTGTCCATCTTCTTCAAGCACAACACTCTCTATCTTGGTTGCGCCAACATCAATTCCTATTTGCATAATTAATATGTGGCTCTTCCACCACTTAAATCAAAAACTGCTGCAGTTGAAAATGAATTTTCTTCACTTGCTAACCAAGTTACTAATGAAGCTAATTCTTCAACTTTTGCAAATTTGTTTCTGGGAATTTTGGATAACATGTAATTTATATGTTCTTCTGTCATTTGATCAAATATCCTGGTCTTAGCTGCTGCTGGTGTTACACAATTTACAGCTATATTTTTTTGTGCAAGCTCTTTACCTAGAGATTTTGTTAAACCTATAACACCTGCCTTAGATGTACTGTAAGCGCTTGCATTTGGGTTTCCTTCTTTACCTGCAATAGAAGCAATATTAACAATTCTTCCGTAATCGTTCTTAGCCATAAATGGAACAACTGCTTTGCAACAGTAAAAAACTGCATTTAAGTTTAAGTTAATTACCTTATTCCACTCTTCTATTGGATATTCTGCAACTGTAGTGTTCATTCCAGCCACACCCGCATTGTTAATAAAGATATCAATCTTACCATGTGATTTTTCAACTTCAGATAATTTTGAATTTATTGCTTCATAGTTGCTCACATCAACTATTTGATAAGTTAAGTTTTCAGAATTTACTTTTTCTAAAGCTTTTTTGGCTTCACCTTCGTCAATATCCCAAATCACTACTTTAGCTCCAGACTCAATAAATCTTTCAGTGATAGCTAAACCAAATCCTTGAGCTCCACCTGTTACAATTGCTACTCTGTTTTTTAAATCATATTTAATCATCTTTATTTTTTAAATTTTTTTGATCTTATTAAAGGAAAAGCTAAGGCAATTAAAGACAAAATAAAGAACGTTAAAGCTATTGGTCTTGTGAAAAACATTAACCAATTTCCATCAAATATAACCAGAGATTGTCTTAAAGTACCCTCAACTAATTCACCTAAAATCAATCCGATGATAACTGGTACAACTGAGAAACCATATCTTCTCATAAAGAAACCTAGAACACCGAAAAATAACATTATCCAAACATCTATTATAGATTGATTTAATGAATAGGTTCCACAAACTGAAACTGCAAAAATCATTGGCCATAAAATTTTATTCGGTACTAATGTTATTCTTGCAAAAATTTTTGCTCCGAAGAACCCAAATATAAAAAACAAAACATTAGCAATTAACATTGCTCCAAAGATTCCATATAAAAAATCGGGTTGTTCTCTAAATAAATCAGGACCAGGTCTAACACCATGTATAATTAATCCAGTGAGGATAACAGCTGTTGTTGCACTACCGGGAATTCCAAGTGCAAGTGTTGGAACCATTGCACCTCCTGTTGCTGCATTATTTGCTGCTTCTGCACCCGCAATACCTTCTATAGAACCTTTTCCAAATTCTTCAGGTTTTTTCGAAAATCTTTTTGCTTCAGAATACCCAATTAAAGAAGCAACTGTTCCTCCTTCAGCAGGTAACACTCCGATAAACGAACCGATACCACTGGATCTTAAAATTGTTTTCCAGGTTTTTTTATAATCATCTTTACTTGGAAGTTTTATTGCTTTTAAAGCTACCCTATTAAATACTTGGTTAATTAAAGTTGATTGAGTTAACATTTCGCTAATCGCAAATAAACCAACTACTACAGGTATAAAACCAATGCCTTCAGTTAATTCATTAATTCCAAAAGTAAATCGATCAATTGAAGTCATGAAATCTTTACCAACTGTTGAAATTAAAATTCCAAATGCACCTGCAATTAAATTCTTTATTGGGCTGCCTTCTCCTATTGATGCAAGCATCGTTAAACCAAAAATAGCTAATGCAAAATATTCTGGTTGACCAAACTCATAAGCTAATTGAGCCAGAATAGGCGCAAAAAATACAAGAATAATGACACTAAATATACCCCCTACTGCACTAGAAACAGTAGCCATACCTAAAGCTCTTCCAGCCTCTCCCTTTTGTGCTAAAGGGTAACCGTCTAAACAAGTTGCTGCAGCAGCTGGGGTTCCAGGTGTATTAATCAGAACTGCAGTAATTGCACCTCCATATGTACCTGCACAATAAATTGAGGTTAACAATACAATTGCTGATAATGGGTCGAGCGTCATTGTAAAAGGTAAAATTAATGCACCACCAGTCGTTGGTCCTAAACCAGGTAGAACACCTAATATTAAACCAAACAAAGTTCCAAAAAATAAAACTAACAATAGCTTTGAGCTAAGCAAAGGAGACATCATTAATATTAAATTGTCCATCTAGCTATAATAAATATTGGTTATAATTCCAGGTGGAAATCTTAATCCCAGAATTGTTTCAAAAAAAACAAATACGATAACTGGAAAAATAATTCCAACAAGTAATAAATAAATTATTCTTTTCTCCCCCCAATAATAGGAAACAAAAACAGATAAAGCTGAAATTGCCAAAAAGAAATCCAAAGTTTTTGAAATAACAACGAAAATCAAAAAACTTAGAAGTGTTAAAAAGAATGATTTTGGTAATTTGTTTTGAACCTTCCAAGGATTTTTAGTTGCAGAATAATATATCAATAACGTCATCACTATTATTAAAACCAAAAGAGCTTTTGGAAATGTTGCTGGTTGTATTCCTCTATTTAAAATAGGAGGAACAATATCGAAAGTAAATGTAGTGATTAATAATGCTACAGATATTAAAATAATTATAAAAGAGACTTTAAATTCGTCTCTAAAAAAAAAGGGCAAACCTTTGTTTGCCCTTTTTTGTTTTTGTACATTTTTCATATGCAAATGTACTTTTAATTAGATTAGTTAATATAACCTAAAGCTTTAAGCTGAGCAGTCATTTCTGTAAGCATTTCTTCCATTTGCTTACCCCACTCGTCGGCACCAACTACACTAGTATCATCAAGACCAATTTCAGTTAAGAAATTTTTGTAATAGTTGTGGCTCATAGCTTTCATCATTCCAGCTTCTAATTGTTTTACTCTGTCTGCTGGAGCACCTTTTTTTGTTACGAAACCTCTAACAGTAGATAAAGAAACAGGTATACCTAACTCTTTTGCTGTTGGAGAGTCTCCAATTTTAGCCATTCTATTGTTTGCTAATACAACTGAAACACAAAGTTTACCTTCATTAATTTCAGTTAATGCTTCACCTAAGTTTAAAACACCTACATCAATATCTCCTTTGATAAGATTAGTTTTAATTGGCGCAACACCTTTGTAAGCAACAATAGTTGGATCTTTTAATCCACCTTTTTTTGTAAATGCAATCGCACTAACATCGTCAATACCACCAGTATGAGTAGTTCCATATTTTAGTGATTTTGATTTTTGTGTGCTTATAAATTTCTTAGCATCCTTGATTTCGTTTTTACAATTAACAACAAATAATTGAGGATCATCAGTTCCTCTTGCAAGTGGTTGCATATCGCTCAACTTAACTTTAGTTTTACCTAAAGCCATCGATACAGCATGACCTGTAGTCCAAGTTAAAGTATGATTTCCATCAGCTGGTAAAGACATCATGTAGTCCATAGATGCTGCTCCACCACCACCCTTTTTGTTTACTAATTGCATATCCTGTTTAAGAACTCTTCTTGCTCTTAATAACATCATTCTAGTAGTAACGTCAGTTCCACCACCAAAACCAGCGTGTGTAATTGCTTGTATTGGGTGACCATCAGCTTTAGCTGACGTGATCATTAATGGAAGAGCCACAACAAAAAATTCAGTTACTAGGAAAGCAGCTGCTAAAAATAGTTTAAAGCTTTTTTTCATTATTTCCCTCTTTAGTTAATTTATATTTAATAATTTAAACATAATCTGCTACAAGACGTAAAGAAAAAAATGACTGAAAATAAATCTAACATAGCTCTTTTACTTGGTGATCCAGCTGGAATTGGACCAGAATTAATTTCAAAACTTTTAAATGATGAAATGACAAAAAAAGCTAACATAGTCATAATCGGTGAAAAACAAGTTTTTGAAAGTGGAAATAGTATTACAGGAATTTCACATAATATAGATGTTGTAGAAAATTTTGATGATGTAAATTTTGATAAAGCAAATAAATTTTTGTTAGATATTTCTAAAGGAAAAAATCATAAATATAAATTAGCAGAACCATCTAAAGAATCTGGTGAAAGTGTATTAGAAGCTTTAGACTTAGCCTTAACTCTAGCTAAAGAAAAAAAAATAGATGCAATTAATTTTGCACCAATGAATAAAACAAGTTTAAAACTTGGGGGAAATAAACATTCAGATGAATTACAGTTAATGGCTGAAAAACTTGAAGTAAATAGTTTTTGTTGCGAATTTAATGTCATTGATAATTTTTGGACAGCAAGAGTTACATCTCATATTCCAATAAAAGAGGTTGCTCAACATATTACTAAAGAAAATATCATGAAGCCTATAAAATTAATAAATGAAGTTATGGAGTTAAACGGCATAAAAAACCCTAGAATTGCAATTCAAGCTCTAAATCCACACGCAGAGTTTGGGACAGAGGAAAAAGACGAGATAATTCCTGCGATTGAAGAGGCAAAAAAACTTGGCTACAATGTTGATGGCCCATTGCCATGCGATACATCTTTTGTAGTAGCTTATAAAAATAAAAACCATGATTGTATGGTTGGTATGTATCATGATGCACTTCAATCTGGTCTTAAGGCATTTGGCTTTGATAGAGGAGTAACAGTTCAAGGTGGATTGACTGTACCAGTAACGACTACTGCTCATGGATCAGCCTTTGCTATCGCTGGAAAAAATGAGGCTAATCTAGCTCCAATTTTAAACTCTTTTAAAATTGCTTTATCAATGTCGCAAAATAAGAAAAACTAAATTAATCCTGCGTCCACAGTAAAGTTTTGTTTTGTACATCCTGATGAAACATCAGACGCTAAGAATAAAACCATTTTTGAAACATCTTCAGGTAATAATTGTTTTTTTAAGGCCTGATTTTTTAATATTTCCTTTTTAAATTTTGGATTAAGCCACAATTTGGATTGTCTAGCTGTTGCGATTGAACCAGGTGCAATTGAATTAATTCTAATATTATGTTTTCCTAAATCCCTTGCTAAAGATCTTGTTAATCCATAAATTCCTGCTTTTGCAATACTGTATGCTGGAAACATTACTGCTCCCCTAACCCAACTTACAGAACCTAAATTTATTATTGATCCACCTTTGTTTTTTATCATGCTTTTTTTAACTGATTGAATCGCAAACAAATAATGCTTTAAATTAATCGCCATTCTATCATCCCAATATTTTTCTGTAATTTTCTCTAAACTATGCCTTTGGTCATTAGAAGCGTTGTTGACTAAAATATCAATAGGACCGTTTTTTTTGATAATGCTTAAAATTGATAATTTATATTTTTTAATATTTTTAATGTCACATTCCACAAAATTTGGAATTTTAAATTTTTTCTTTTTGATCTTATTAATAGTTTTTTTTGCCTCTTTTTTATCAATATCGAAAAAATACACTTCCACTCCTTGTTCACAAAGATGTTCAACGATTGAAGAACCAATTCCAGAAGCTCCTCCTGAAATTAAGGCTCTTTTATTTTTAAGATCAAAATATTCAGTTTTCATTTTTAAAAATAATATTAATAACTCTTTATATCTTCCAAAGATGGCATTGAAGCCGCTGCACCTTGTTTAGTGGTTGAAATTGCTGCAACTTTATTTGCAAAAGTAAGCACTTCTTTAATTTGTAAATCTTTTGATAACCCTACAGCTAATGCACCATTGAAAGCATCACCTGCGCCTGTAGTATCAAGGACAGGGTCTTTAAGTTTGAATGCTTCTAAGAAAAAATTTTCTTTTTTATTTGCAAAATAACATCCTCTTTCTCCTAATGTTATAACAATGTTTTTAATACCTTTTTTTAAAAATTCTTCTGAAGCATTTTTGATATCTTTTTCTGTTTCAATTTTTTTATTTAAATAAAATTCTGCCTCAGTTTCATTAGGTGTAAAAAAATCTATTAATTTAAAATCATCATTTTTAATTTTGCATGCTGGTGCTGGATTTAATATTGTGGCTAGTCCCTTGTCTTTAGCTTTTTTTAATGCATAGCTAGTAACCTCATAAGGTGTTTCTAGTTGTGTTAAAAATATTTCTGCTTTTGTAATTAAATTTAAATTTTTTTTAATATCATTATGGGTAAGAGTTCCAGCAGCACCAGGTATTATATTTATTGCATTCTCACCTGTTTTTTCATTTACCATTATTCCTGCAACTCCAGTTGAGTGATTTTCGTCTTGAATAATGCAGGAAGTGTCTATACCCAATTCTTTATATAAAGTTAAAGCCATTTCACCATTTTTGTCTTTGCCAATTTTTGAAATAAAATTTACGCTCCCATTGAGTTTAGCTGCTGCAATTGCTTGGTTTGACCCTTTTCCACCTGGTCCAATAATATGTTGTGAACCTAAAATAGTTTGTCCTTTTTCAGGAATCGCGTTAGATATAAAACAGAGATCTGCAACAAATACACCAAAAACTGAAATGGTTTTCATTTTTTAAGTCCAAACGTTTCCGTCAGGTAAAATGACTCCTTTGGTAAGTATAAAACAGCCAAACGGTCTTGCATCTGTTGTAGTAACGATGCAATAAGCTTTTTTAGCCTCTTGATAAAATTCTTGTCTTGAAATTGATCCCACATTCCAATTTTCTCCTGAGATTTTTTTTACAACTTCAATAAATTCTTTATGTGTTTCAGTTAACTCCTCAGGTTTATCATCTACTTCCATTCTTAAAGCTGGAGATCCTCCTTTTGAATTAATAAAACTATCTAGTGGAAAAACTGAAAGTATGGCACAGGCTGCTTCTTTTATACCAACTCCATCTAATCTTATTACTTTTTCATTTGTAGTATATGCTGGAAAATTAGCATCAGCTAATATCAGTTTTTCTCCATGACCCATAGATCTTAGATGAAAAAGTAAATCTGGGCTTAATACTGGATCAATTTTAATAAGCATGAATTATTATATTACATAAAAAAAAAGGGTGGAATTAAATTCCACCCTTTTTTTTAAATTATATACCTATCGATTATTTAAAATCGTTGGCGTTTTCTTTTGTTACTAATTGTGTTCCTGTATCAATGTTTGGATCAATACTTCCACCATTAGCTAACTCTAAAGCATATTTTACTCCATATGCGCCCATGTTGTAAGAAAACTGAGCAATTGTTGCTGTCATCTCTCCTTTTAAGATACTTGTAGCTGCATCTGGAGTAGCATCAAATCCTACTACAACAACATCATTCATGTCTGCATCTTTAAGAGCCTGCATAGCACCTAAGCCCATATTATCATTTGAAGCAAATATTGCTTTAATATTTGGATTTTTTAAAATAATAGACTCAGTTACAGATCTACCTTTCGCAGTGTCCCACTCAGCAGTTTGAGTTGCAACAATGTTCAATCCGCAATTTTTAAAACCTTTTATTGCACCGTCTCTTCTTAACAACGCTGTAGATTGTGACTCAATACCAGTTAAAATTGCAACATCTGAACCTTTAGGAGTTTTATCACATATAAATTTTGCAGCTAACTCTGCACCATTCATGTTGTTTGTTCCAATAAAAGTTACTCCTTCATTTATTCCTTTTGTATCAACAAATACTACTGGAACTCCACTCTTGATCGCATCATCAACGATCGGAGCAAAAGCATTTGGATCTCCTGGTGCGAGCGCTAAAGCATCAACACCTTTTGCCAGTTGGTCCTCTACTTGATTTATCTGTGCCTGAACATCTCCTTCTTGTGGAGGTGCAATTAAAATTAATTTAACACCAAGTTTTTTAGCTTCCTCTTCAGCACCTTTTGTTACAGATGCCCAAAAAGGATTTCCTGATCCAGGACCTTTAATACTGAATAGAATTTTTTTACCATGTCCATCAGCAAAAGAGACTGAACCTATACTGATCGATAAAAAAATTGCTGTAAAAAAAACAACAATTTTTCTTGTTAAGTTTTTCATTTATTTCCCCTATTGTTATTTAAAGCTAAATTAAATAAAAAAATTCAGAAGAGTTCAACTATTTATAAGTGTGCTAAGACAATTTTTAATACAACTAAGGCGTGTAAATATATATAATTTATTTTCTAGTTCCCAAATCTCTTCTTAATACGTCTACATAAACTGCAAGAACTATTATGGAACCTATCAAAACTTGCTGCCAAAAAGAACTAACATCCATCAAATTGAGACCATTTCTCAGAATTCCCATTATCATTACACCTGCAAATACTCCTAGAACTGTACCTCTTCCACCAAAAAAACTTGCTCCTCCGATTATACATGCAGCGATCGCATCGAGTTCAGATTGAAGTCCAGCGTTGGGATAACCTGAGTCGGTTCTGCCTGCTAAAATTAAAGCACCAATACCTGATAGAAATCCACATAGTGAGTAAACTATAACTAAAATTTTGTTAACATTTATTCCAGATGCTCTAGCAGCATTTGGATTTCCTCCGATTGCATAAATCCATTTTCCAGTTTTGCTATGATTTAAAAAAATCCAAAAAATTATATATACAATAGCAATTAATACTAAACTTACTGGAAGGTATTGCGATTTTTCTAATCCTAACCATTGAAGATCAATTCTTCCATGACCGAGGTACCTAACTTCATCTGTAAAACCACTTATTGGGGTTCCACCAGAAATTAAGTTTCCAGTTCCTCTAAATATATAAAGAGTGCCTAAAGTCATTATAAAAGGATGTGGCATGCGAAGTAAGGTAATACCTAGGCCATTAAATAGACCACATAAAAACCCTGCAATCAAAGGTGTAATAACTACAATGTACCAAGGCGCTCCAGCTTTAGCAACAACAGCCAATATCATTAATGATAACATCATGATTGAACCGACCGAAAGATCTATCCCAGCAGTCACAATTACCATAAATACTCCCAAGGCTAACATTGACTGCCAAGATATTTGTTTAAAAACGTTAGTTACATTTCTCCAAGATAAAAAAACATCTGGTTGCAAAATGTGCATAACCAAAATCATAATTACTAATAAAAGAAGAATTCCATATTTTTCTAAATATGGCATTAGTTTCAAATGAAGACTTACAATTTTTTTATCTTTATCTTCCATATTTATTTTTTTCCCATAATCCACCCAATCACTTCATCTCTAGATGTACTTGATAGGTTGGCTTCTGCAAAATTAGTTCCTTGAAATAAAGCCATCACTCTGTCACATACTGTAAATATATCATCCATTCTATGACTTATAACAATTACTCCAACACCAGTTTTTTTTAAACTATTAATAAGATCTAAAACTTTACCTACTTCTTTGATTGCTAATGCTGCAGTCGGTTCATCCATAATTACTACTTTAGCATTAAAGGCTGTTGATCTTGCGATTGCCACAGCTTGTCTTTGACCACCTGAAAGTTCCTCTACTTTTTGATCGGCACTTTTAACATTAATTTTTAACTTATCTAAATGAGCATTAGTTAACTCTTTAATTTTACTAAAATCTAATAGTTTTAAAAATCCTAAATTTTTTGTTGGCTCTCTTCCTAAAAAAATATTTTCACCAATAGGTAAATTACCTGCTAAAGCAAGATCTTGATAAACCATTTCTAAACCTAAATTTTGAGAGTCTCTTGGACTTTCTAATATTTCTTCTTTGCCTTGGAAAAATAAGGAACCTGCACTTGGTTTATAAAGTCCCGATAAAACTTTCATTAAAGTTGATTTTCCTGCTCCGTTATCTCCAACTACACCCAAACATTCTCCAGCATAAACTTTTAAGTTAACATTTTCTAATGCAGTAATAGTTCCAAAATATTTTGTTATCCCTTTAGCTTCTAAGAGTGGATTGGTAGTTGCCGACATAATTTATAAAATTATTAAAATATCAATTAATTGCAACTGGTTTTGAGGCCAATAATCGTACTGTTTTCAATTCAGCTTTTTTGCAAAATTTTGGTTTTAAATTTTTTGAAATTAGATGCATGTCCTTTAAAACAATATCCCCCATACTATAAAAGGCCTCTGTCAAAGCTCCTGCTCTATGTGCTGAAAACAAAATATTTTTGACTTTCCTAATTGGGTCATTTTTTCTCACTGGTTCCACAGGAAATACATCAGTAGCTACATAAATATCTCCCTTTTTAACTCTATCGATTAAATCTTTAAAATTTACAACTGCTGCTCGACTCATCAATATGAATAGTGAGTTAGGTTTCATTTTGTTAATTAAATTTTTATTAACTAAATTTTTATTCTTAGTTGTTACAGCGGCTAAAACATAGATAATTTCACATGTTTTAAACATTTGATTTAAACTGACAGGTTTAAATCCGAAGCTTTTAATTTTACTCTTTGATAACCATGGGTCATAAACGTTTATATCTTTAGTAAATGGAAGTAACATTGGATATAAAGATTTAGCTAAATCACCAAAACCCAGTAATCCAATTTTTTTTCTTGATAATAAAGATGCTTTTAAATTGCTTTCTAACCCATATTTTTCTTTACCTTTTACAAAATCAAAATGAGCATTATGAATATTCCTTAATAGAGAAAGTGTCATACCTAATGCAATTTCAGCGACAGGATTTGAAAACACCGGGGAAGTTGCGATTACATGGATTCCCTTTTTAGCACAATAAACATAATCAACATTATTCATAAAATTACTTTCAACATTGATTATTGCTTTCAATTTTTTTGCTTTTGACAAAATTTTTTTATCTAAGTCTGGCTGACCCATAATGAAAGTAGCCTTATCAATATAGTTTTCATAAAATTGTCTTTTTTTTTTATCAGGTGCTATTAAAACCTTATATTTTGTTTTCAATTCTATTAATTTTTTTTTCGTAAAAATCAGGTCCAGTGTTCTTGGGAAAGGATCAGATATAACAATTGGTTTTGACACTAAATTAAAATTTTTTTTACTTCTTCTTCGGTAAATTTTTTTGGTCTATCACATTTTGTTTGTATTTTTTGAGGAATTCCACTATTTGCTGCCCTCATAGTTGACTCGATTATATCTAATACATGTAAAGATAAATCACCTGAACACCTGTGCTTTTTATTTTTCTGAATAGAATATAACATTTCAGATAAACCAACGCTCCTATAATTCGCATTAGTAGCAGCTTCATTTGATCTTCCACTAGAAGAAGTTATGTTTATTTTTCCTAAATGCATCTTATCTGTTTTATGTTCACCCCATTTTCCACCTTCTGTAACAGAAATAAAAACAGAACCACCAAACATATTAGGATCTGGAACAATAATCGATCCCTTTGTGCCATAAAGCTCCATGTGATTTCTTTGATGATTAATTACATCAAAAGATAGTGTTACTTGAATTATAGCACCGCTGTGAAATTGGATTGTTGCTAAGTATGTTGTAGGAGTTTCAACTTTAAATGATTTATTTTTTTTTGGACCCACTCCATAAATTCTTTTTTTAAAAGCTGTTAATGTTCTTCCTTGCACTTGTTTTGCTGGTCCAAGTAAATTTACTAAGGTTGTAAAAAAGTACGGTCCCATATCTATTACTGGACCTCCTTCTTTTTTATACCATGACTCAGGTTTCGGATGAAAAGACTCTACTCCTGGAAATGCAAAAATGGCATTACCCAATTTAATCTCTCCAATCAAATCAGAGTCAATTAATTCTCGAGCTTTTTGAATTCCACCACCTAAAAAAGTATCTGGAGCATTTCCAAGATAAAGTTTATTTTTTTTTGCTAGTGAGACGAGTTCTTTGCCTTTTGCAAAATAAGTTGCTAATGGTTTTTCTGAATAAACATGTTTACCTGAAGTCAAAACTTTTTTTGAGACTGAATAATGAGATTGTGGAATTGTTAAGTTTAAAATAACTTCTATTTCATTGTCTTTTAAAATTTCTGAAACTGTTTTAGATTTAATATTGTATAATTTTGCACATTTATCGGATGCTTTTTGATTAATATCTGCACATGCAATTATTTTAAAATTATTAAAATATTGTTGCCCCCTAAAGTATGTCTCAGCAATATGACCACAGCCTATAAGACCGACCTTAAAAATTTTATTCATAAAGGTTTATACGCCTTGTCTTTGTTTATCTTTTCCTTCTTTATAAAGTTTTAAAGCTTCTTCATTCTCTTTAGTGGTTGGAACTTCGAGTGTAGGGCTATCCCAAAAAGATGAACCTTCAACCCATTTGTAAGCATGAGTTTTAATTGAAATAACATAAGTCACATCAGATGCTTTTGCTCTCTTAAATGCAGCCTCAAGATCTGAAAGTGAAGTAACGTGTTCAGATTTTGCACCCATACTTTCCGCATGTTTTGCAAAATCTACATCAACTAAGCCAGGTGTATTAGAACTCTTTAATAAGTTGTTGTACTCTTTACCACCTTTAAATAATTGTAATCGATTAATAACTGCAAAGCCTCCGTTATCGCAAACAATTATAATCAATTTATTTTTTGTGATAACCGAAGAATAAATGTCAGTATTATTTAATAGATAAGATCCATCTCCTACAAAAGAAATTACTTCTTTATCTGGATTTGCCATTTTAATTCCCAAAGCTCCAGAAATTTCATAACCCATACAACTAAAACCCCATTCTGTTTCATGAGTATTGAGTTCTCTTGGTCTCCAAACTTGAATTACCTCACCAACTAAACCTCCTGCAGCTGTAACTGCAATATCTGTTGGATCAGAATTTCTATAGATCGCACCAATTGCTTGGACATAACTTGGGACTTCCTGATTAGTCGGGGCACTCTCTTTATCTATATGTTCATTCCATGACTTAAGCTCAATTTGAGATTTTTTATTCCAATCTTCTCCTACTTTCCAATCACCTAAGGCTTGAGAAAGTTCAGTTAATGAAACTTTTGCATCTCCAACAACTGCTTGTGCTAAATGTTTATTAGCATCATATCTTGATACATTGATAGATACTAATTTGAAATTTTCGTTTTCAAAATTTGCCCATGATCCTGTTGTAAAATCAGCAAGTTTTGTTCCAACCGCAATGGCAAGATCAGTTTCTTTAGCTAATGTATTTGTATTTTTTCCTCCCAGGCCTCCAATTTGACCTGCAAAATGAGAATGGTCTCGCTTCATTGTTGAGTAGCCCATTACAGTTTGTGTAACTGGGATGTTGTGTTTAATTGCAAACTGACTCAATTCTTCCATTGCATCTGAATAAAATACTCCACCTCCAGATATTATTATTGGATTTTTTGAAGATTTAATTTTATCAGCTGCTTCTTTAATTTGAAATTCATCTGGTCTTGGTCTTCGAATTGTGTGAACTTTTTCTTGAAAAAATTCTGCTGGATAATCAAAAGTTTGGCCTTGGATATCTTGACTCAATGAAATACAAGCAGGACCACAATCAGCAGGATCTAACATTGTCTGAACTGCTATTTGAAATGATTGAATTATTTGTTCAGGTCTAGTGATACGATCAAAATATCTCGTAACTGGTTTGAAAGCATCATTTGCAGTAATGCTTGGGTTGTTAAATTGTTCAACTTGTTGCAGTACTGGATCTGGCATTCTATTTGCATAAGTGTCACCAGGTAAAAATAAAATTGGTAATCTATTGCTCATAGCAACTGCTGCAGCTGTAACCATATTTGTTGCTCCAGGTCCAACAGAGGATGTCGCTACAAAAATTTGTTGTCTTCTTTTTGCTCTCGCATAACCAATTCCTGTAAGAGCCATATTTTGCTCATGATGCCCTCTATATGTTGGAAGTTCTTTTTGATTTTCCTCTAATGCTTGACCTAAGCAGGCTACATTTCCATGTCCAAAAATTCCAAAGACACCTGGAAATAAAGGTTCTTTTTTGCCATTAATTAATATTTTTTGAGCAATTAAATATTTAACTATTGCATGAGCACATGTGAGGGTAATTTTTTTCATAAATATGTTTATCTTTTAATATGTATAGTGTTTATATATAATTTTAATTATAAATTAAAAAACCTAATTAAGTAAACTTAAAAATAAATTCTATGTACGAAAAATTTGGACAATTCATTGATGGTAAATGGCAACAAGCTGAAAAAAAAGAAACTTATGATGTAATCAACCCTGCAACGGAAGAAGTGATTGGAAAAGCATCGAAAGCTTCATCTATTGAAGTGCAAAAAGCATTAAAGTCTGCAGAAAAAGGTTTGGAAGTTTGGAAAAACACTGCACCATGGCAGAGAGCTTATGTGCTTAGAAAAATTGCTGACATGATGAGAGAAAAAAAAGATGTTATTGCAAAATGGTTAACTCTTGAAGTTGGAAAACCTCAAACTGAAGCGGTTGGTGAAGTTGGTGGTGGTGCTGATATTTTTGAGTGGAATGCTGAGGAGACAAAAAGAATTTATGGTCAAACACAACAAAGTAGATTTCCAGATACTAGAGTTCATGTTTATTATCAACCTGTAGGAGTTGTTGCAGCTTTAGTTCCTTGGAATTTCCCAATAGTTTTGGCATCAAGAAAAATTTCTACTGCGTTAGCTGCAGGATGTTCTGTAATTTGTAAGCCAGACGTAATTACTCCTGGTGCTGTGATGGAATTAGTAAACATTTGCAAAGAAGCTGGTGTACCAGATGGCGTGGTTAGTCTTTTGTCAGGTGACCCTGCTGAAATATCAAATGAATTAATGGAATCTGATATTATTAAAAAGGTTTCAGTTACTGGATCAACTAGAGTTGGTAAAATTATTTTAAAAAAAGCAGCTGATAAAGTTCAAAGAGTTACTATGGAGCTTAGCGGACACTCACCTTTTATTGTATGTGAAGATGTGGATATGAACAAAGTAGCTGATATAGCAATAACTGGTAAATTTAGAAATAACGGCCAAGTCTGTATTTCACCGAATAGATTTTATATCCAAGAAAACAGAAAAGATGAGTTTGTTGATGCTTTTATCGAAAGAGCAAAAAAATTAAAAATTGGAAACGGTATGGATAAAGGTGTGGATCTAGGACCTTTAACAACAGCTAAGAGATTGGAAGAAATAGAAAAACTCGTTGAAACTACCAAAAAAGAAGGAGCTAAAGTATTGATGGGTGGACAGAAACCTTCTGGTTTCAATAAAGGATATTATTATGAGCCAACAGTTTTTGACGATGTAAAAGATAATTTTACAATAATGAAAGAAGAACCTTTTGGTCCACTAGTTCCAATTTTAACTTTTAAAACTTTTGATGAGGTAATTGAAAGAGCAAATGATAATGACTTAGGATTATGTAGTTATTTGTACACAAATTCTATGGACAAAGCTCATATTGGATCTGAAAAGCTAGAGTCCGGTTGTGTTGCAGTTAATACTGGTGTTGTTGCAATTGCTGAAGCACCTTTTGGAGGTATTAAACAAACTGGTTATGGTCGTGAAGGTGGTTCAGGAGCAATTAAAGACTATCTAAATGTGAAATACACTCACATGGGCTTAAAAATATAAATAATGCGAAAAAACAAAGTTAAACAAATGATGAAGGACGGTAAGCCCGTAATCAATGGTTGGTGTGCCATTCCTAGCACTGCATCTGCTGAAGCAATGGCTCATCAAGGATGGGATTCTCTTACCGTAGATATGCAACATGGTTTAGTAGATTACAGTAATGCACTACCAATGATGCAAACAATATCCACAACAGAAGTAACTCCTTTAGCAAGAGTAAATTGGAATGAACCTGGTCAAATAATGAAAATATTAGATGCTGGATGTTATGGAATTATATGCCCAATGGTAAGTAATAAAAAAGAAGCAGAAAATTTTGTCCAAGCATGTATGTATCCACCAGATGGGTACAGGAGTTTTGGACCTGTTAGAGGTTTAATTTATGGAGGACCTGATTATGCAGATCACGCTAATCAAGAAATACTAAAATTGGCAATGATAGAGACAAAAGAGTCATTGGAAAACCTTGATGAAATTATGTCTACACCAGGTGTTGATGGTATTTATATTGGGCCAGCTGACCTAAGTTTAGCTATAGGTGAAAAACCTGGTTTTGATAGACCTGAGTCAACCAAAGCTTATTCAGAAATTTTAAGAATTTTAGAACATGCTAAAAAAAATAATATTTTTGCAGGAATTCATAATGGTACCACAGAATATGCAACCAAGATGATTGAAAAAGGTTTTAATTTTGTAACTATAGCGTCTGATTTAAGGGCTATAAGTGCTGGTGCAAAAGCTACAGTTGATAAAATGAAAGGTTCATTATCAAAAAAAGACGATAACGCGACTTACTAATCTAATTGATCTAAAAATTTCTCAAATTGTTTTTTTTCTAAATTTGATGATTGTTTTTTTCCTGGAAATTTACCAGTCATAGAGTCTTTTTTAAAAGCTCTAAGTGCTTTTACTCTTTCAATTTTAATTTCACCTCTTAGTCTTAATAAATTTCCATATGCTTTAGAATGTCGTGGAGGATTTTCAGTATCACCACAAATATCTTCCATAAATAAATACATTACATCAGCATTTTTTCCTGAACCTAATGAAACAGTAACGATATCTGAGCGTTTTGAAATTTCACCCATTACATTTTCAGGTATAACTTCACACTCTGCAGAAAAAGCACCTGCATCTTCTAATCTTTTAAACTTTTGAAATAGATCATATGCTTCATCTGCAGTTTTGCCCACTGCCCTCAAGCCACCAATCCAAGTAGATTTTCTTGGAACCAAACCTAAATGCCCCATAACTGGAACATCTTCCTTAGCTAACATTTCAACTATATCCATACTTCTAAGAGTCATAACTGCATCCGCACCATTCTCTAACGCTTTAAAAGCGCCACGCATGATATCATCTGCTGTCACAAACTCATTTAATACTAAAGCTGCTGTTAAGAATAAATTTCTTGAACCTTCTCTAACAGGAATTACATTTTTTGCGTTTGATATAATCATATCAAAGCCTGCCTTTTCAGCCGCATCAGCTTCTTCAACACTATTCGCTGTAACTTGTGTAAATTTTCTTTTTCCTTTAGCTGATTTTAAATCTGCTACAGTCAATGTTCGCTTCGCTGGTTTAGCGGCCCATGTATAAATATTTTTCATTTAATTCCTTTATAAAGAATATCTCTTCTATCAATAAACTCCTCAAAGGTTTTGATAGTAATTACTGCAGGTAAAATAAAAATAGATCGTTTGTCTCTCTCGTTTCTAATAATTCTAAAATAACCTTTTTTAATTGCTGTATCGATATAAACGTTTGAGGTTAAATATGATTTCTCAATTACTTTAAGTAATTGATTTTTGGTAATTGATTTATTTTTGTAATAAGCAAGCATAACCATATGCAACATTATCCAATGTTGTGGGGTTAAAGAAAACCAATTCAATAATTCATTGGCTAATCTTCCTTCAAAATCACCAAGTGATATTTCTGCTAATTGAATTCTTTTTTGAGTAAGTTTTGGAATTTTTTTTTGTTCTTCAAAGTGTTTTGGATACTTGAACTGTCTTTTCATTTAAATAAATTTAAACTCATTGAGTTTTCTATTCAATACTATTTTTACTTAATAGTTCTTTATAAATGTTGTTTACTCTATGTACTTCTGTTGCAGTATTAAAATAACATTCGTATTCTATTTTCTCTGGCGTTACATCAAAATGATAATGGCCAGCGTCTCTGTCATGCTCATAAGAATGAAAGTGAGTATGTTCGCCAGATTCTCTTAAATTTAATTCTCCCCCAGTTGGATCACCAGTCCAAAGAACTGTATAGCATTGTAATTTTGGTCCAACAGGTTCATAAAATTGAAGAAAATCTTTTACACATTTCATTTGTTTTGGATCGTAATACTCGTGTTTAATATCTTTATAATCAGGTTGCACGTGAGATCTTATTTTTCCATTTAATACTCTAAACACACCTGCGAGAGACATGTGCTCATTATCTTTAATTTTCAAATTTTTTAATAAAGAAGACCTTATTGCTTGAGGCAAAGAACCTTGTTCTCCATTTCTGCCTTTAATTTTAATTTTAATTACTTTTCCTTGTTTACCATCTGTATAATAAATATTTCCAAGTCCACCATGTTTTTTTGCAGAATATTTTTCAACAACACATTTTTTGTCAGGACTTACTCTTGCTATTATTGATTTAGATTCATCAGTTATTAAATTTTCATTTATAACTAATTCTCCACAATGACCATCTAAACATGACATTGCACCGGATCCAGCTCCTAAAGCATAAGATTTTTCAGAATCAATCATTTTAGATATTTCTTGATAGTCAAACTCTGCACCAATAAATTTTGGATCATGCATATAAGGCTCTCCGCCAACGTCTATTATTTTTTGATTTCCACTAATTCCTTCTGATGGACAATCCCAATCTCTAAGATTTGGACAATCTACCACTTCTACTTCAACTTTTTTGAAATTTTCAGACAATCCTTTTCTTAATGCAATTGAAATGTCTTTTAATGAATAATCTTTAAATATTCCTTTTTCTATTTTTAATTGCATGATGTTAATAAGCTATTATTTATTTTGCATAATGTCTATAGATAATATATATAATTTCTATACATAAATAATTTTAAATAAGATAACGATGATTAATAAAGATATAAAAGTGGCTGTGCTTGGTGCAGGAGCAATGGGTTGTTTATTTGGCGGTTTACTTTCTGAAAAAGGTTTAAATGTAATTTTAATTGATGTTTGGAAAGAACATGTAGATGCAATTAATAAAGATGGTTTAAAAATGGACGGACATGGTGGTAATCGAGTAATTAAAGTGAAAGCTACTTCAGACCCATCCTCGTTGAATAAAGTAGATGCTGTGATTGTTATGTGTAAAGCTACAGCTTTAGAACCAGCATTAAATAGTGTTAAAAATATCATAGGAGACAAAACAGTGTTCATGTCTTTTCAAAATGGTATTGGTCATGAAGCAATTATCCAAAGTATTGTGGGTGATGAAAAAGTTATTGGTGGAACAACTACTCAGGCTTCGAATATTTTGGGTCCTGGACATATAATGAATCATGGTTCGTTACCATCTTGGATTGGTGAGTACGAGGGAGGAATTTCTGATCGAATTAAAGAAATAGCAGATACCTTTACCGCTCACAATCTTGAAATGATTGCTGCAGAGGATGTGAAGAAAAGAAAATGGATGAAACTTTTTGCTCTAACAGCAATTGGACCATTATCTGCGATTTTTGATCTTCATCATACTGACTTATATATAAACAACAAAGCAAATGAAGTATCTCGTGGTTTAGGTAAAGAAATAATTTTAGAAACTAGAGAAGTTGCACTTGCTGATGGTGTAAATGTTTCTGAGGATGAATGCTTATTTATGTTTAATAAAATTGTAGATTCAATGCAAACTAACAAATCATCAATGGCTTTTGACGTTCAATACAAGAGAAAAACAGAAATAGACTTTATTAGTGGTGCGGTTTCAAAAATAGGTAAAAAACATGGTGTTAAGACACCATTAAATGATCTCATGTATAAAATGATTAAAGTGAAAGAAGGCATGTACAGCTAAATGCTTAGTACAAATAAATTAAAAAGAATCAAAAGTAACTTTCCAGTTTTAGTTGGTGACAACGTTGTTTCTAAAAGCATCTGTAATTTGTTAATTAAAGAAATTAGTAACTCTAAATCATTTGATGATATGATCATGGGTGGTAGAAGCAGAATAAATAAAGGTTCGAAAAATTTTAATTCATATATCAAAAACTCAGTTTACTCTGCAAAACTTTTTAAGCTTTTTAATTGCAATACTTTTTATAAAAAAATTGAGAGTATTTTTATTAAAAATTTTAAAGATGGATCGTGGGTTAATTTACATAAACCAAAATCCTTTAATCCTAAAAAGTTTACTATTAAAAAAAAAGTAAATTCTAAAGAATTGAAAAAAATGTTGGGTAATAATTATACTAATCCTAAAGTAAATTTAGATATTGACTTTTCAGTATCCAAAGGAGGATATAGATTAAGACCTCATAGGGATGATATAACTAGGTTATATAATTTCTTAATTTATTTAACAGACATACCAAAAAAGAATGGTGGCTCTCTTACTATCTACAGGAAAAAGGCAAAAAAAAATTTAAGAAAAAGTTTTAGAAGATTTCCAAAAATAGATGAGCTTGAAATAGTTAAGTCTTTTACCCCCAAAAAAGGTACTGTTGTTTTTTTTCAATCTACTCCAAATTCCTATCATGGAGTAAAGCGCTTTATGGAGAAAAATTGTCCAAAACGTTTTTTTATTTATGGAAGTTATGCTTTAAATAAACCAGTTATATGGAATTACAAAGGAATCTCATATTATCCTCATATAATTAGCAACAAAAAAAGAATGTTAACCTCTTTTCATGACGTGAACTATTTAACCACAGCACCAAAACATTGAAATTATTTCTATGATAAAATAAATTTAAACAATGACAAATACTCTTCAAAAAAAATTATACGAGAGTGGGTACTTGATTGTTAAAAATATACTTGACTATAGAAGAGACTTAAAACCAGTTCTTAATGATATGGAATTTGTCATGGATTGTCTCATTCAAAAGTATGCAAAAAAAACCGAAATTAAAAAAGTTCTTACTCTAAATTTTAAAAAAAAATATTCATATATATCAAAACTTAATATTTATGATCTGGATCAATATTTTAACACAAGATTACCAAGAGACCATGTTAAAAAAGATAGTGATTATTTCGCTACTCAATCATTATGGAATTTAATTACAAATAAAAGAATTTTAGATGTTGTTGAAAAAATTTTAGGGAAAGAAATAATGTCTAACCCTGTTCAAAATACTAGAATCAAACAACCTGAAAAAAAATTACCAAGAGGATCAATTAATGACGGCTTAAGTGGTAGAACACCATGGCATCAAGACGCTGCAGTTTTAAATTCTAGAGGACAAAAATTAACTGATATGGTTACAGTGTGGATTCCTTTCACCAAAACTACTAAAAAAAATGGATGTATGATTACAGTAAAAAAAATTAATAAAATGGGATTATTAAACCATGTATCTGGATATAGAGGACAGGTGGAATTAAAAAATAGTAAATTACTTGATGATATGGAGCACATTTATTTAGAAGCAAATGTAGGTGATATAATATTATTGCACAAACATTCTATTCACTGCTCTTTACCAAATAGATCAAATGATTTTAGAATTAGTGCTGATTTAAGGTATAATGTTGCAGGACAACCGTCAGGCAGGGAGCCACTTCCAAACTTCTATGTTAGAAGTAAAAATAAAAACAATCTTAAAGTTCAAAATTTTAAACAATGGTTATCTCTTTGGGAGAATGCTAAAGAAAGACGTATCGGAAAACATGCATTTAAGTATCCTTTGCCGACATTTAAGAATAATAAAAGAGACTTGTCAAATTTAGTTTAATATTTAAAAAAATTAATGACTAAAATTTTAATTACAGAATTTATCAATCAAAGTAGTTTAGAAAATTTAAATAAAAAATTTGATGTTAAGTATGATGAAAAATTATATGAAAATGAAAAACAACTAATAACCATGATTAAAGATTATGAAGGTCTAATTGTTAGAAATAAAACTCAGGTAAATTTAGACATTTTAAAAAATGCCTTAAAGTTAAAATTTATTGGAAGGTTGGGTGTTGGCTTAGATAATATTGATACAGAATATTGCAAAAATAAAAAAATTCATGTTCAACCAGCTACAGGAATGAATGCAGATTCTGTTGCTGAATATGTCGTTTCTTCATCAATGTCTCTTATAAAAAAAATCCCAATGTTTCATAATGGAACTATCAAAGGTGAATGGCCAAGAACAACAATTAAGTCCATAGAAATAAACCAAAAAAATTTAGGGATAATAGGATTTGGGATAATTGGAAAAAAAGTTGCTGAGTATTCTTCAAAAAATGGTTTAAAGATTTTAGCCTACGATCCTTATGTTAAAAAAATAAATGATAAAGAAATTGACGCTAAATTATCAAGTTTAAAGGAGATATATGAAAAATCAGATATCATTTCCATACACTTGCCTTTAACAGATGAAACAAAAAACATGGTAAATGAATTTTCATTTTCTCAAATGAAGAATAAACCAATTATAATAAATACCTCAAGAGGAGGTATAATAAATGAAAGTGATTTAATTGAAGCTTACCATAAAAATATTATTTCTGGATTTGCTCTAGATGTTTTTGAAAATGAACCAATAGAGAGCAAATTTTATCACAAAATAAAACCAGGTATGAATTGTATTTTGACACCTCATATCTCTGGTGTAACAACAGAGTCAAACATTAGAGTAAGTGACTTTATAGTTAAAAAAATTACAGATTTTTTTAATTAATTATTTCCTCTAGATTTATCAATCGACCTTGTTTTATTGATTTTTCTGCAGCCTCACCCATTGCAACAGCAATTAAACCATCTTGTAATGAAACCTCTGGATCTGAATTACTTTCAATAGCTTTCAAAAAAGCTAAGTGTTCGTAGTAAGTAGATCCATGATGGTGGCCGGCCTCAAGAATTTTTTTATCTACTTCAATATTTTCGATATGTGTTTTACCATCTCTCATTCCAATTCTTATATTTGATGAGGTTTTACCTGAATCATTAGAAGGGACCGAAGTTTCAATTTTACCTTTATTTCCTGTGGCTACAAGCTCTTCTTGCATGTCAGAATTTTCTGCAAACATGCAAAGCTCAAGCAAACTTCTTGCTCCATTTTCAAAATTTACAATCACATAGGCATTATCAATGATGTCTGGCTTTTTTTCATTATACACTTCATCCAAATGGTTAACGTCTTGACCACCACTTGCATAAACACTGAGCGGCTTACTTTGAATAATCAATCTCATTAAATCAAAGAAATGGCAGCATTTTTCAACAAGTGTACCACCGGTATTTTCTTCAAAACGATTCCAATCATTTACTTTTTTTAAAAAAGGAAATCTATGTTCCCTTATGGTTAAAGTTTTTAAATTACCAATTTTGTTATTATGAATTTCATTAATAAACTTTGAAACTGGCGGCATATATCTATACTCCATTGCAGTCCAAAATACTGAAGGATAATCTTTTGTAAGTTTTTTTATTTCTAAACAATCTTTTGTATTAGTGCATAATGGTTTTTCTATTAATATGTGTTTTTTAGTTTTGATTACATCTTTCAAGATTTCTATATGAGTAAAGTTAGGAGATGAAATTAAGTACACATCAACAATATTTTTTTCAATCATTTCTAAATGATTTTTAAAACAAAAAACTTTTGTTTTTAGAATTTCTTTACATTGATTTAATGAAACTTCATGAGGATCAGCAAGTGCAACTACTTCAGCATTATCAATTAATGATATATTTAAAATATGTTCTCGAGCCATTGTCCCCGCTCCAATAATTCCATATTTTATTTTTTTCATATTATGTTTGTATCAGTTTAATTTAAAAACTTAATCAATACTTAGCCCGCTTGGCACTTTATCTGGTTTACCCAGTGGTCTCTGATTTCCACTTCTGCCAGTTAAAGATTTGAGAAAAGAAACAAGTTCATCAATTTCTTTATCATTCAATTCTATAGGCTGTATGTCAATGCTTGATAGAATTCTGTCTTGTTCTCTTTTGTCTGAAAAGGTTACAAAATCAATTTCTTCTAACCAAGTTGCCTTAGGTAAATTTGCATATTCAGGTTTCCAATTCTTATTCATTTTAATTGGATTTAAATGATGCTTAATTATTGATTTTAAAGTTGGATAAGCACCATTATGACCGTAGGGAGCTGTTAAAGAAACGTTTCTCAATGCTGGCGTTTTAAATTTATACATGTCGTTTATATTATCCGTTTCGACCATTCGGCCGACGTCACGTGCATAAGGATCAAAAGGGCGTGTCCTTCCAGGACCAAACTGGGGAATTCCTATTGAATGAAATTTTTGATCTGACAACAAAGATCCTGAATGACAAGAACTACAGTTTGCTTTTCCATAAAATAAATTCATCCCATTTATTTGCTTTAAAGTTAAAGCATGTTTATCTCCATTCAAATATTCATCAAAGGGAGAGTCAAAAGATGTCCATTCATGAATTTCAAATGCAGCAATTGAATTAACAATATGTGTAATGTTTATATCTAAAGGACCGTTAACATCATCAAAAGCATTTTTAAATAACTCAACATACTCTGGAATTCCTCTAATCCTGTGTGTAATTACAGGCCATACCCTATCAATTCTCATACTATCTTTTCCAACTTTAGAGACTAAACCTATAATTTCATTTTCACCTGGGTTTCCTGCCATCTCAAACTGTCTAGTCATTGGAAACAAAGCTTGAACTGCAACTATATTATCAAGTCCTTTTGGAAGTAGTTCTTGCGCTGGGGTATTAAAACCATTGCCAAATGTATCAGATTTAGTCACTCTACCGTCATGAAGCAATGTTGTAATATCTTTAAATCCTAAATTCCATAAAGCTAAAGCATTTCTTGGAATTCGTTTTTTTATTTTATCATCACCCGCACCTGCAGTTCTCTCTAAACCTATACCTTGACCTCCTTCACCAATACCTAACGAAAGTCCATCTGAACCACCTAGATCATGACTATGGCAGGTTGCGCAAGCAATGTTTCGATTTGCAGATAAAATTTTGTCATGAAATAAAAGTCTTCCAATTTTTACTTTTTCTATATCAACTTCATGAAAATCTTCGCTCTTTAGTGGTTTTGGTAAATCAGTTGCGTAAGTTTTATTTACTGAAATTAAAAATGGAATTATAAATAATATTATTTTTAAATGATTAAATATCTTTCTATACTTTTGTTTCTTCCATCCATACTTTTTGCAGAAATAGAAAATGCTCGAGATTTGATGGAAGATGGAAAATTTAAAGAAGCTATGGAAGAACTTATGCCAGCTGCTAGATCTGGTAATGCTGATGCTGAGGAGCTTATTGGAATTATGTACGCTATGGGTCTTGGTGTTGAAAGAGATGATGTTAGAGCTTTTGAATGGTATCTCAGATCTTCTATGAAAGGTCATCCTGGTGCTCAATCTGGTGTTGGATGGTATTACGAAATTGGTAGAGGACTCCCTGCTCCCGATCTTGTTAGAGCTTATATGTGGTATGGTTTGTCTGCTATTGGTGGAGATCCTGATGCTGCAATTTCTCAGGAAGAAGTTATTAAAAAAATGACTCCTGAACAAATTGAAAAAGCTCATATTCTCATAAAAGATTATAAATCTTGGATATATCCTTTTAGATAATGAGGCGAACTAAAATCCGCCCCATTATATTAATTTAAAATTACAAATCTTTTTTGTATGCGCTCGATGCTTTTTTCTCTGCTTTGGCTACTGCTTTAGTTAAAGCGTTAAAAATTTCTTTTCCGCCTTTAACATTAGCTTTAAACCAATCATACACTGGGCTAGCTTCTTTTTTAAAACTAGCTTTTTGATCAGGTGTAGGAACATATAAATCTCCTCCACCAGCTACAAAATCCTCATAAGCTTTGATTGATTTTCTCTTAGGCGAAGCAAAAGTTGCTTGCTGCAAAGCATAGAAACCATCCGTCACTACTTTTTTAAGATCTGATGACATTGATTCGTATTTTGCATTATTCATCCACCATAATGCTCCCATGTATGCGTGACCGTCTAAAGTAACATATTTTAGGCCTGCATCAGGAAACTTCATGTTCATAATGTCAGTAATTCCATTTTTAGAACCCTCAACTACACCAGTTTGAAATGATGTAAATAATTCTGGCCATGGAATAGGAGTTGGAGATGCACCTAACGCTCTTACAAGCTCCTGAGGTAAATCAGCTACAACCGTTCTGATTTTTAAACCTTTCATGTCAGATGGATTTGCAATTCTTCTTTTTGTATTTGCAAAATTTCTCCATCCTCCAGTATTTCCAATTGTCATCAATCTAATTGAATCATTAGAATCTTTTAAAGCCATTTTTCTCATTGTTCTTACAAAATCACCTTGCATTACATCTTCAGCAATTCTGTCATCAGCCATTAGATAAGGTAAATCTAAAACTTGAACATATGGAAATACACCTGCAGCACCTCCAGAAGTAGAAATGTAAATATCTATACTTCCATCAGATACACCCTGTAAACACTCAGCACCCTTTGAACATAGCTGAGTACCTACAAATAACTCTACAGCTATTTTTCCATTTGAAGCTGCTTCAACGTAGTTTTTAAATACTACAGCACCATCATAGTCTTCATCTTGATCATTAGAGTTCATTGTCATTCTTAAGTTATAATCTGCAGCCGAAACTGATGCAGTGAAACTGATCAAGAATAATAATGAAAAAAATGATTTTATTAATTTACTCATAATTATTTCCCCTCTCATTAAATATTTATGTACAAAAATTATACTTAAATTGAATTCGAGAGTCTATCGACTAGTAAAAAAAATTGATAAATTTATTTTGCGAATCCAGTAAGCAGAGGAATCGTCATAGAAATTGATGGAAAATATGTTATTAAAAATATAACTATAGCTTCTACTGCTAAGAATGGCAATATAGCTTTTGCAATTGTTTCTACTCTTTCCCCAGAAACAGAAGATGCAACAAATAACACAAGACCCATAGGTGGGGTTGCTAAACCAACAGTTAAATTTACAGACATAATAATTGCAAAATGTACAGGATGAACTCCAAGCTCAACAAAAACTGGTCCAAGAATTGGCCCCAGAATAATTATAGCTGGACCTGCATCTAAAAACATTCCAACAACAAATAATAAAATATTTATAAGAAATAATAATACATAAGGGTTATCAGTTAATCCTAAAACAAAAGCTGCAAGATGCTCAGGTGCATGTGATAAACTTACAACGGTTTTAAAAGCCATTGCAGCGCCTACTAATAGAAGAACTACTGACGATACCATTGCTGCTTTTGTCATAACTTTAGGAACATCTTTCCATTTTAATGATTTCAAAACAAATAGGCCGATAAACATTGCATAAGCAGCTGCAACAGCTGATGCTTCTGTTGGAGTAAAAATTCCACCAAGTATACCTCCTAAAATTATCACTGGTGTCATTAAAGGAAAAAAAGCTTTAAGAGATGCCTTGCCTCTTTGGCTCCAAGTTTTTTTTTCGGTTACTGCTGGAAAATTATATCTCTTAGCCATAAATTTTATTGTAACCATCAAACTAACTCCTACTAAAACACCAGGTACAATTCCTGCTAAAAATAATGCTGCAACACTCTCACCCATTACATACGCATAAATAATCATTATCCCTGAGGGTGGAATTATGGGTCCAATAACAGAGCTAGCTGCAGTAATGGCTGCTGCAAATTTTTTTGTATATCCCTGTTTTTCCATTGCAGGAATAAGCATTGATCCAATTGCCGAAGTGTCAGCTACAGCTGAACCTGATAAACCAGCAAACAACATTGAAGTCAGCACATTGACATGAGCTAATCCACCTTTTAAATGACCCATCATTGCCTGACTAAACTCAACAAGACGATGTGTTATTCCTCCTCTGTTCATTAATTCCCCTGCTAACATAAAAAATGGAATTGCCATCAAAGGGAAGCTATCTATTCCATTATAAATATTTCTATAAAGCATAGCTCCATCTCTAGCTTGATCATTTAACCAAAGTAAAATTCCTGGTGCTGCTAACAAACCAAAAAATACTGGTAAACCAATTAACAAAAATATTAAAAAAAGAGGGAGAAACCAAACTAACATTATTGTGTCTCCAGCTTTTGTTTATCGTAGTCTTCGGGTAAGTCTAACTTTGTAAAATTAGTAAGAATATTTCTTAAAATTAATTCTATGTTCACAGATATTAAAAAAATAATCCCTACTGGTAAGGACATATACATCCAAGCTAATTTAATTGGTTCTGCTTTTCCTCCAATCAAATGAAAAGGAATCTTTATCGAAGAGGAATTAAATATCCATCCAGCGTTAATATGTTTGAAACCTAACTCTAAACCTATAACTAATACAAAAAGAGATACTATTAGTAAAAATAAAGCTAATAATGTAGAGATCAGTTTTGGCAAAAATCTTTCCAATAAATCAATAGAAACAAATCCACCCCATCTATATGCAGAGGGTGCAATCAATCCTGTCATCCATAACATCAAAAATCTTGCGACCTCATCAGGCCATGGCAACGCATTATTTAATACATATCTAAAAAATACTTGTATTAAGATAACAATCACCATCAAAAGTATTGCTATCCATGCAAACTGTCTGCCAATTCTTAAAAAAAAAGTATTTATTTTCTCGAGGATATTAAAAAAAGACAGGAGAATATTAATTGTCAAATTCACAGCTAAATTTATTTTAATTATTTAATAAATACAACTTTAATCAAAAAAGTAATTTACTTTATAGAATAATTCTCGTATTAAAAACGCTCTCTAAAAAAGTGACATATAATTATGGGTAGTAAAAAAAAGATATTAATTATTCAAAAAGTCCATGAAAAAGGAATGGAATTAATAAATAACCACCCTAATTTTAATGTTGAAGTAACTGACGACACTTCATTAGAAAATTTAAAATCAAAATTAAAAGATTGTGATGGCGCATCAATAAGAATAGCAAAACTTCCAGGTGAAACATTTGAAGGAGCAAAAAATTTAAAAATCATTTCAAGACATGGTGTTGGTTATGACAATATTGATTTAAAAAAAGCAAAGGAAAAAGATATAAAAATAGCAATAACAGCTAACGCTAATGCTGTTACAGTTGCAGAACATGTAATGTTTGTTTTGTTAAATATTGCAAAAAGAAAAGACTTATTTGATAAAACAGTAAGAGACGGAAATTTTAAAGACAGAAATAAATTACCAAAAACTATAGAAGTTTGGAAAAAAAATTTTTTGATAATGGGTTTTGGAAGAATAGGAAAGGCGCTAATAAAAAGATGTTTGGGCTTTGAAATGAATGTATTTGTTTATGATCCATTTGTAGACAAAGATAAAATTGAAGAATTAGGAGGAAAAAAAGTAGAAGATCTAGCTGAAGCAGTAAAAACTATGGATGTTATTTCGCTCCATATGCCTCTAACGGACAAAACCGAAAATTTAATTAATTATGATTTATTAAAAACAATGAAAAAAACTTGCATTATTATTAATGCAGCAAGAGGTGGCATTATCCATGAAGAAGATCTTGATAAGGCACTCAATGAAAATTTAATTTTTGGTGCGGGTATTGATGTATTTAAAAAAGAACCTCCTGATGAAAATAATCCACTCCTAAAAAATAAAAAAGTTTACTTAAGTCCGCATACAGCAGCTTTTACTGACGAATGTATGACAAGAATGGGTAAAGAGACAATTCAAAATATTATTGATTTTTTTGATGAAAAATTAGAAAAATCTAAGATCGTAAAATTATAACATAGAAATAATTTTAAAAAATTTCATTTTAAATCACTTTGAATTGCTCCTAAGATTGGTGAACTAACTAATACTTATAGACTGTCAGTTATTATAGATATCAATTTTACTATTATTTAAAGTTTCAGTTAAATACTTGTAACCTATTTTTGCATATTCAAATGGGTTTGCTTTGGCTGGGTCTTGTTCTGCTTCTACAACTAACCATCCTGAATAATTTTTTTCTTTCAATACGTCAAACAACGGCTTGTAATCAATGCATCCATCACCTGGAACTGTAAATGCACCTTCTAAAAATGCACCTCTAAAACTTAAGTCTTCTTTTAAAGATTTTTCTAAGACACTTTTTCTAATATCCTTACAATGCATATGAATTAATCTTTCGCTAAAATCATTTAATATTTTTAAAGAATCTCCCTGAGCAAATAACATGTGGCCAGTGTCTAATGTAAGTTTTACACTATCATGCGTGTTTTCAAGTAATCTTATTGTATCCTCTTCAGTCTCTATTATCGTGCCCATATGATGATGATAAGCAAGTGGCATACCTTCATCTTCGAGATATTTTCCCATTTCTGAAATTTTTTCATAATATTTTTTAGACTCATCAAGATCCATTTGAGGTCTTGTAGATAATTTTCGATTTGGGTCTCCTTGAATTGAACCAGAAACTTCAGCAAAAACCATACAAGGTGAATTACAATCTTTGAAAAGTTTAAGTTGATCTTGAATAACTCTTTTTTCTTCATTCACACTATTTGTTCTTAAATTAGCGCCATACCAACCTGAACAAAGATTTAGATTAAATTCATTAAGTTTAGGAATTAATTCCTCTGATTTTTTTGGAAATTTACCGCCAGATTCAATTCCAATAAATCCAGCCTGACTAGCTTCAGACAAACACTGCTCTAGTGATGTGTCTCCACCCAATTCAGGCATATCATCATTACTCCATGCAATTGGTGCTATTCCTAATTTTACTGACATATAAAATTTATTAAAAAAATTAAAACATTTTTAAATGATGATGTTATTTGCATCAAGAAAATTATATTTTCATTTGATGTTTAATTCATCATAAAAAATGTTTCTTGATTTTATTTTTTAATTCTGTTCTATATTATTATGATCAACTTTTCTTTGATGGGTGCTGGACGAATTGGAAAAATGCATGCTAAATTTATAGCAACACATCCAAAAGCAAAATTAAAATATATATATGATCCTAATTCACAATTTGCTGAAGAAGTAGCAAAATCAACAGGTTGCTCAATTGCATCATCGCCAGAAGAGGCAATTAATGCAGATGATGTAGATGCAATTCTTATAGCATCTGCAACACCAACTCATACTGAATTTATTACAATGGCAGCAAAAGCAGGAAAGGCAATTTTTTGTGAAAAACCAATTGATTTAGATATTAATAAAGTAAATGAATGCATGGAAAATATAAAAGGAATAAACGTTCCTATCCAAATTGGCTTTAATAGAAGATTTGATGCCAGCCATGCAAAGGCACAGCAAGCAAGAATAAAAAAAGAAATTGGTGAGTTGGAAATGGTTGTTATAACAAGTAGAGATCCTGAGCCTCCAGGTATTGACTATTTAAAAGCTGCTGGAGGATTCTTTAGAGACACGACTATCCATGATTTTGATTTAACTAGATTTGTTTTAGGGGATGATCCTGTAATTCAAATATCTGCATTTGGAGGTGCTTTGTTTGATAAAAATGCACAGCAGGAAAAAGATTTAGATACTGCAATGTTTATTTTAAAATCAAAAAAAGGTGTTTTGATACATATTAATAACTCTCGAAGAGCAGTTTATGGATATGATCAAAGATTAGAAGTATTTGGAAGTAAAGGTATGGTAATTTCAAACAACCAAACCCCTACTTCTTTAGAAAGATACACAAGTGCATCAACAAATGAAAAAGAGCCTATACATTTCTTTTTTATTGAAAGATACGAGCAAGCTTACAGAGATCAATTTAATGAGTTTGTAAAATGTGTTGAAGATAAAACAAAACCATTAGTTGGATTTGAAGATGGCAAAAACGCTTTAATAATTGCTAATGCAGCATATGAGTCGCTTGAAAGTGGCAAAGTAATAGATATAAAATTCTAAAATGAGTATTCTTTCTTTAAATAATATTGAAAAAAATTTTGGAGCTATACAAGCTTTAATAGGAGTAAGTTTTGATATTAAGGAGGCTGAAACCGTAGGATTAATGGGAGATAATGGTGCTGGTAAATCTACACTATTAAAAATTATAGCCGGTAATTTTAAACCTTCAGGTGGTGAAATAAAGTTTGAAAATAATACTGTGGCATTTGAAAAACCAATAGACGCAAGAAAATCTGGTATTGAAGTAGTTTATCAAGACTTAGCGCTTTGCAATCATTTGACTGCAGCATCTAATGTATTTCTAGGTAGAGAAATACAAAAAGGTATTTGGCCATTTAAATACTTGGATTATCCAGCAATGTTTAAAAAATCTTCTGAATTATTTGAGGAACTTAAATCTGAAACACGACCAAAGGATCTAGTTATGCAAATGTCTGGAGGACAAAGACAAGCTGTGGCTATTGCAAGAACAAGGTTAACAAATCCTAAATTAGTTTTAATGGATGAGCCAACTGCAGCAATTAGTGTTAGACAGGTCGCTGAAGTATTAGATCTTATAAAAAGATTAAAAGATCAAGGAATTGCTGTCATGTTAATTAGTCATAGAATGCCAGATATATTTGAAGTATGTGATAAGCTAGTAGTATTAAGACGAGGTGAAAAGGTTTGTGAAAAAAATATAAAAGATTCTTCTACAGAGGAAGCAACAGGTCTAATTACAGGGGCAATAGATAGAGTATGAGTTCAGTAAAATTTAATCAGGAAATAATCTCTAAAACAGAAAAAAATTTATTTCAAAAACTTGTTTCTGAGCAATCTTTTTGGGTAACAATAGCTTTATTTGGGATTTGTTTTATTATGTTTTTTGTAGAAGATGCTTTTTCTAGCAAAGACAATCTTTTTAATATTACACGAAACTTTTCATTCATAGGAATAATGGCAATTGGAATGACATTTGTAATTATTACTGCTGGAATAGATTTATCTGTTGGATCAATAATGGGTGTCACAGGAGTAATATGTGGTTTACTTTTGGATGCACAGTTTTTACCAGAATGGTATTCCAAAGCTTCATACTTTGAGGGAGTTTACGTTTGGGTATCAATAATTTTAGCTTTACTTGCTGGTATATTAATTGGTGCGGTGAATGGTTATCTAATTGCTTATCTTAAACTTTCTCCATTCGTGGTGACTTTAGGAATGATGGCCGCAGCAAGAAGTTTGGCTTTAGTAGTTTCAAACAATAAAATGTTTTATGAATTTGGACCTAAAGATGAGATGTTTTATGAAATTGGAGGAGGTTCAATGTTGGGTCTTGCCAACGCAACTTGGTTATTAATATTTCTTACAATAGTTATGGGTTTAGTATTGAAATATACCTCATACGGTAAACATGTTTTTGCAGTTGGCAGTAATAAAAAGGCGGCTGAATTATCTGGAATTAATATAAGATGGATTGAAATGTCAGTGTACATGATCAGCGGATTATTTGCAGCAATTTCTGCTGTCATGATAGTTGGATGGATGGGCTCAGTGACTAATGCTTTAGGTTATACTTATGAATTAAGAGTAATTGCCGCAACAGTAATTGGTGGTGCAAATCTAATGGGTGGTGTTGGTGGTACTTTTGGAGCATTTATTGGTGCTGCCTTGATGGAAACAATTAGAAATAGCCTTCTAATGGCTGGAATTGATCCTTATTGGCAAGGAACATTCCTAGGATTGTTCATCGTTGGTGCTGTTTGGTTAGAAAAAGTTAAAAATAAAAAAAATTAATTAATAAACTTTTTTATCCAAACAATTATATCTATTGAAAATTAATATATCTGAAAAAAAAGAAGTTTGACTTTTTGAATTTTCATTAAAATTTAAAATTTTTTCAAATGCGATTTTTATTTCTAACTCAACATCATGACCAATAACAAAATCCATTTTATTATTTTCTAAGAGATTTCTTGAATTTTTATTTAGCTCATGTCCCACAAAAACTATATTCTCTTTTACATTCATTTCACTAATTGCTTTAGCCACTCCTAAATTTCCACCTGCAATATTGTATATACCTAAAGGAGGTCCATTATCTCTGATATACCTTTTTACATATTTATAACTTTCCTCAGTTGTGTCTAAATTAAAAACACTTTCCTTAATTTTAAGATTTGGGAATTCTGACCTTAATACTTTTCTAAAACCAAGCTCTCTTTCTTGCTGACACCTATATGGCATACTCATAACCATCAAAATAGAACCTGATTTTTTTCCAACATTTTTTCCAATTATATGTGCAGCAGTTGATCCGGCATTAGATTGATTGTTGCCTATATAAGAAGTCCTATTTGAATTGGGTAAATCAGTTGTAAGTGTTATAACAGGTTTATCTTCACTTACAATCTTGCTAAGCTCATTATTAATATTTTGATCTTCTTGGGATACTATTATCACTCCATCAAATTTTGAAGACTCTTTTAAAATTTTTATAAATTGAATTGGCTTAAAATCTTTAGCTGGAATAAAATTTTTAATTAAATTAAATTTATAAATATTATTATTAATGGTATCTAGACTATGCTCTAATGTTTTGTTGTAAGAAGGTCCAGATTGACAACAAACTAAAATATTTTTTTTATCATTTTTTCCTTTGCCATTTTGAAGATTGGTTAAAATTTTCAAAATTTTATCTTTAGCTTTTTTACTTACGCCTTTTCTATTGTTTAAAACTCTATCAACTGTAGCTGTACCGTACCCAGATTCTTCAGAAATTTTCTTAATTGATACGTTTTTCCAGTGTGTTTTCATGAGTATATCGTACCATTTTATGATGTAAAATCAATCATTTGATGCATCAACTTATAGTTGAATTACATCATTTTACTTGAAACATAGAGTCATTCTAAATACTATTTAATTTATAAATTAACTAAACAGGAGAGAGAAATATGAAAAAAACAATAATTGCAATGTTGGCATTTGTTTTTGTATCAATTTCTGGAATTTCATATGCAGCTGATAAGGTTTTTGCATTAGTTCCAAAAGCAATGAATAACCCGTTTTTTGATTTAGCAAGAGATGGTTGCAAAGTTGCTGAAAAAGAAATTGGTGGAATAGAATGTTTATACATTGGACCAGGTGAACATACAGAACAAGAGCAGGTTCAAATTGTTCAAGATTTAATTGCTAAAGGAGTTGATGGTATTGCAGTTGCTTCATCAAACGCAGCAGCAATGGCTAAAGCGGTTAAAGGAACAAATATTCCAATTATTACTTGGGACTCAGATCTTTTAAATAAAGATGCTGGTTTAAGAGCAGCTTATGTTGGAACTAAAAACTATGACATTGGTGTATATCTTGCGCAAATCGTTATGATGTTAAAACCTAATGGTGGTGAAATTTGTATACAATCTGGCGGTGCTGCAGCAGCTAACCACAACGAAAGAATGTCAGGTATAAGAGATACTATTGCTGGAAGAGCAGACTCAGGAACTTATCCTAGTGCAGCTCTTAAAGGTGAAAATGGATGGACAGAAGCTAGCGGATGTCCGTTGTACACGAATGACGATTTCCCTCTTTCTGTACAGCAAATGGAAGATATCTTTGCTAAACATCCAAACCTAACAGCATTTGTACCAACTGGTGGTTTTCCTCAATTCGTATCTAAAGCTTTCAGAAGAGTTACTGAAAAGCATGCAGATAGAATTAGTTCTATGAAAACTGCAGTTGTAATTGCAGATACTCTTCCTATGCAAATGGAAGATTTAGATGCTGGAAGAACTCATGGTCAAGTAGGTCAACAACCTTATATGATGGGCTACAAAGCTATGTATGTTCTTAAAGATATAGTAGATGGTAAGGCGTTAAAATTTGACAATCCATCGCTTAAAGCAATTTACACAGGTCTTGATGTTTGTATGAAACCAAACATTGGATCTTGTATTGCGGGATAAAATCATTATTCTTCTTAAATTACTAAGCCCAATTTTATATTGGGCTTAGTTTTATAAAATAATAAAAATTAAAATGTCTAATAAATATATAACTGAACAATCTAACCAATTTAAAAATAAAATAATAATTGTAACAGGAAGTACTCAAGGTAGTGGAGCTGAGACTGCAAAATTGCTAGCAAGCAGAGGTGCTAAAGGAATAACTATTTGTGGACGAAACGAAGAAAAAGGAAACAAGGTAAAATCTGAAATAGAAAGCATGGGTGCAGAATGCTTGTATGTTAAAGCAGATTTGGAGAAACTTGCAGACTGTAAAAAAATAGTTTCTGAAAGTGATAAAAAATTTAATACAGTAGATTCTTTTATTAATGTTGCTGCATTTACTGAAAGAGGAACGATCTTAAGCACTACAGAAGAAAATTATGATAAAAATTTTAATGTAAATGTAAAAGCTCCTCTTTTCATGATGCAAGACATTATAAAGATAATGATCAGAGATAAAAAAAAAGGAACTATAGCTCATATTTTATCAATGGCTGGATATAGTGGAATGCCTTTCTTAACTGCTTACAGTTCTTCTAAAGCAGCATTAGCAATAATGATCAAAAATATTGCAAATTCAGTATCTGGGCACCAAATTAGAGTGAATGGCGTAAATTTAGGTTGGACAGATACACCAGCAGAAACTGTAATTCAGAAAAAATTTCATAACGCAGACGATGATTGGTTAAAAAAGGCTGAAGCCAAAGTTCCATTTAAAAGATTAAACAAACCTTTGGATGTTGCTAAGATACTAGCTTTCTTGTGTTCAGACGAGTCGGGAATTATGACGGGAAGCATTGTTGATTTTGATCAAACAGTTGCGGGATGGCATTCTTATTCAGCATACGACACTAAAATTTTAGATGAAAGTATTTTAGGAGAGTGAGACTAATTTAAAATAACTTATGAAAGTTATTGACTCACATCAGCATTTCTGGGATCCTTCAAGAGGAGATTATCATTGGATGCCAAAAGATAATCCAATTTTAAACCGAAAATATGAAGTTAAAGATTTATCTGAAGCTTCTGGGTCGATTGATTTACACAAAACTATTTTAGTTCAAGCTGCAGCAACAAATGCAGAAACTGAATACATGTTACATATTGCTGAAAGTTCTGATTTAGTTTGTGGAGTAGTTGGTTGGGTAAATTTTGAGGACAAAAATCAATTAAATCAATTGAGAATTTTCTCCAAACATCCAAAATTTATTGGTGTAAGACCAATGATACAAGATATTCCAGACGAAAATTGGGTTTTAAATAAAAATTTTGATATTTTTTTTAAAAGTATAATCGATTTAGATTTAAGTTTTGATGCATTAGGATTTCCAATACACCTAGAAAATTTTTATATAATTGCTTCAAAATATCCAAAACTTAGATTTGTTATTGACCATCTAATGAAACCAAAAATTTACAATAATAAACAAGAAGAATTTATTCACTGGAAAAAGGGTATGAGCAAGTTATCCAGGTTAGACAATGTGTATTGTAAATTTTCTGGAATGGTTACAGAAGCCTGTGAAAATTGGGATGAGCAAGATCTCAAACCATATTCGGACGAAATTTTAAATCTTTTTACTGATAAAAAAATTATGTGGGGATCTGATTGGCCTGTTTGTAACTTAAGAACAAACTATTTAGGATGGTATAATGCAGCAATAAATTTAACTAACGAGTTAAGTCTAGCTGAAAAACAAAATATATTTTATAATAACTCCATTAATTTTTATAAACTTAAATTGTAGAAAATGAAAAAAAACAAAATTAAAAATACTGACCTTGAAGTAACGGAACTAAGTTTTGGAACATCATCTTTGGGAAGTATGCCAGACACATATGGTTATGAAGTTCCAGAAGAACAGGCTCAAGAAACATTAAAAAGATTTTTTAAAGGTCCAGTAAATTTACTTGATACCTCAAGAAATTATGGAATGGGTGAAAGTGAATTAAGAATTGGTAGGGCAATTAAAAATAATAGTGGATGGCCAAATAATTTTATCTTATCTACTAAATTAGATAGAGACATGAATACTTTAGGATTTGATAAAGATAGGGCAAGAAAATCTCTTGAAGAAAGTTTAAATGCTTTAAATTTAGATAAAGTAGACATTTTATTCTTACATGATCCTGAGCACACAAAAGATGTAAGTGAAATTACTAAAAAAGGTGGTTCAATGGATGAGTTGTTCAAAATAAAAGAGGAGGGTTTGTGTAGAGCCGTGGGTCTTGCAATGGGAAAAGTTGATATGATGTTTCCTATGTTAAAAGAATGGGATTTTGATGTAATTATTAACCACAATCGTTTCACACTTTTAAATAGACAGGCAAATGAAATGTACGATTATGCTTATAAAAAAAATATATCAATAATTAATGCTGCTCCTTACGCTGGTGGTATTTTAGCAAAAGGTCCAAGTAACTTTAAAAAAATAACTTATCAAGATGTTACAGAAGAAAAACTTGTACCTGCTAGAGAAATAGAAAAAGTTTGTAAAAAGCATAATGTTGAAATGGGTGCAGCTGCCTTACAGTTTTCAATGAAAGATGAAAGAATTACCTCTACTCTATGCGGTGTTACTAGCATTCAGAGTATTGAAAAAAACCTGTCTTGGGCTAAAACAAGTATCCCAGAAGAATTTTGGAACGAAGTTTTAAAATTACCTTACTCAAGCAAAGATCCAGAGTCTGAAAGAAAATATACACCTGGTTAAATTTTAAAAAAATTATAATTAAGATAATTATATATTTATTTTTTTAATTTAATTATCAACAATTTACGGGGATAATTTTTAATTGTAATCAATTTTAAAAATACATAATCTATTAAACATAAATTAAAAAAGGAGCATAAATGAAAAAGGTTATTATCTCATTAATAATGATGTTTGGAATAATCTCTTCAACTTCATTTGCTGGTACTTTGGTGATAAATACAGACACATCTGATGCAGCACCAAAAGAAGCTTTTGAATATATTATTAAAAAATTTGAAGAAGAGAACCCAGACGTCACAGTAAAATGGAATGTTTTTGACCATGAAGGTTACAAACAATCTATAAGAAATTTTTTAAACACTGATCCACCTGATGTTGCAAACTGGTATGCTGGAAATAGAATGTTACCATTTGTAAGAGCAGGTTTGTTTGAAGATGTCTCTGATATTTGGAAAGACTCAGGTTGGGTAGACGGAAACCTTTCTGAAAATATGGAGCATGCTAAAAAATCTATGACGATTGGTGGTAAGCAATGGGGTATTCCTTACACTTATTATCAGTGGGGCGTGTATTACAGGAAAGATTTATTTACAGCAAATGGAATATCTGTACCAAAAACATGGGATGATTTTGTAGCTGCATGCGCTACGTTAAAAGCTGCAGGTATTACACCTATTACAATTGGATCAAAGTATCTTTGGACAACAGCTGGTGTTTTTGATTATTTAAATCTTAGAACAAATGGCTATGAGTTCCATATGGATTTAACACTAGGTAAGGTTCCTTACACAGATCCAAAAGTACAAGCAGTATTTGATAAATGGGATGAGCTTGTAAAGCCTGGTTACTTCTTAGAAAATCATGCAGCACTTAGTTGGCAAGAAGCTTTAACTCCTATGGTGAACGGTGAAGCAGCAATGTATGTGATGGGTAACTTTGCTGTTGCTCCTTTAAAAGAGGCTGGCTTAAGAGATTCTAATTTAGGTTTCTTCCAGTTCCCTGAAATCACACCAGGTATCCCGATGGCTGAAGAAGCACCTACGGACACTGTGCATATACCTTCTAAAGCTAAAAATAAAACTGATGCTAAGCGTTTCTTAATATTTATGTCTCGAGCAGATGTGCAAGAAGAGATCAATAAAATATTAGGTCAGCTTCCTATTAACAAGAACTCTAGTGTTAAAAAGGGAGATCCATTCTTAAAAGCAGGATTGAATATGCTAAATAATGCTTATGCAATGGCGCAATTCTACGATAGAGATGCTCCAGCTCAAATGGCATCAGAGGGTATGAAAGGCTTTCAAGAATATATGTCTAATCCTGACAGAAGACAAAAAATCTTAGAAAGATTAGAAAAAGTACGTCAAAAAGTTTATAAATAAACTTTTAGCTTAACTGTGGGGCTTACTGGCCCCTCAGTTAAAAATTCGATTTCATCAATTTTTAAAATATAACTATATGGAACTAAATAATCCAAAAGCTAAAAGAATTACTTGGTGGCAAAAAAATCAAATTAAAATAAGCCCATGGATTTTTCTAGCTCCAGGATTAATATTTTTTTCCATTTATGTAATAGCACCGATATTTGTATCTATTGGCATTTCTTTTTATCAATGGGATGGATTATCTCCATCTATATATGTTGGTCTTCAAAATTACATTGAACTTTTAGATGATGAATATTTTTATATTTCACTTTGGAATAATCTTAAATGGTTAATATTTTTTATGTTAGCAGTTCCTATTGGATTAGGACTAGCAATATTTTTAAATCAAATTGTTTTTGGAATTAGATTAATTAAATCTCTATTTTTTTTTCCATTTGTTATTTCTCAAGTAGTCATTGGACTTATTTTTACTTGGTTTTACCAACCAAATTATGGGGTTATTGCACCCTTTCTAAATTTTATTGGATTAGAAGGATTTTCAATTCTTGCAAATGAAAATACTGCAACTTATGGGATAATATTTGCAGGTTTATATCCACAAATTGCTTATTGTTTAATCTTATATTTAACAGGACTTAACAATATTAACCCTGAACAAATTGAGGCTGGGAGAATGGATGGCGCCAAAGGATTTCATTTATTTTGGAATATAGTGCTTCCGCAACTAAGGCACGCTACCTTTTTAGCAATTGTAGTAACTGTGATTGGTGCGCTTAGAAGTTTTGATATGGTGGCAATAATGACTCAAGGTGGACCTTATGGTTATTCAAATGTGTTAGCGTATTACATGTTTGAGCAAGCTTTAAGTGAATACGGTTACAGAATGGGATACGGGTCAGCAATAGCAACTGTTTTGTTTACAATAATGATGTTTTATATTTTATTTTTTATATACAGAATGTATCGAAACGAGAGGGAGGATAATAACTAAATGTTCCCTACTCCAATTCATCAAAGACCAATCGTAAATCAATATATTTATAAAATATTTTTACCTATCTCATTAATTATTTGGTTAATACCGATTTTTGGTATTTTAATTACATCAATAAGAGGTTTGGGAGATATTACTGCTGGAAATATGTGGGGAACTCCAAGTGAATTTTTACTTTTTTCAAATTTATACGATGTTTTCACTAACACTCCAATGATCAAATACACTCTAAATAGTTTTAAAGTAACTATTCCAACAATGTTAGGAGCGGTTGCTTTAAGTTGTATGACTGGCTTTGCTCTTGCGAATTATAAGTTTAAGACAAATTTAATAATATTTTTTATTTTTATAGCCGGAAACTTTGTTCCATTTCAAATTTTAATGATACCGGTTAGAGATCTGACTTTTAAAATTGGTCTCTACAACACTATTACAGGATTGGTTTTATTTCATGTAGCTTTTCAAACAGGTTTTTGCACACTTTTTATGAGAAATTTTATTAAAGCGTTACCTCAAGAGCTTATCGAGGCTGCGAGAATGGATGGAGCATCTGAATTTAGAATATTTTGGAAGATAATATTACCTTTGACTAGACCAGCTATAGCAGCACTGTGTGTTTTAATTTTTACATTTATATGGAACGATTATTTTTGGGCAACCGTCTTAATACAAGGTGATCATGCAATGCCAATTACTGCTGGATTAAAATCATTAAATGGTCAATGGATTACAGCTTATCACTTGCTATCAACTGGATCTATTGTTGCTGCGATACCTCCTGTTATTATGTTTTTTTTAATGCAAAAACATTTTATTGCTGGATTAACTCTTGGAGCAACTAAAGGTTAGTATGATTAAAGTTACTTTTATTGGAGCAGGAAGCACTGTATTTATGAAAAATATACTTACAGATATTCTGCTTGAAAAAAATTTCAGTAACTGTGAAATAGTTTTGCAAGATATTGATGATAGAAGATTAAAAACCTCAAATTTGGTTGCAGAAAAAGTTTCAAAATCAATAGGTGCAAATCCAAAGATTATAATCGAAAAAAATCAAAAAAAAGCACTTAGTGGAGCTGACTTTGTAATATTAATGTTTCAAATAGGAGGTTATGAGCCCTCTACAGTTATTGATTTTGAAATTCCGGCAAAGTATGGACTAAAACAAACTATTGGTGACACTTTAGGAATAGGTGGAATTATGAGAGGATTGAGAACAGTCCCCGCTTTATTGTCAGTTGCAAAAAATATGAATGAAGTTTGTCCAAGCGCAACTATGTTGCAGTATGTTAATCCTATGGCAATTAATTGTTTAGCATTGTCTAAATTTGCACCTGAGCTTAAATATGTTGGACTTTGTCATTCTGTACAAGGAACTGCTGAAGATTTAGCAAAAGATATTGGCGAGGATATAAAAAACATTATTTACGAATGTTCAGGTATCAATCATATGTCTTTTTATACTAAGTTTGAAAAAATTAATCCTGATGGAAAAAAAGAAAATCTTTATCCTAAAATTTTTAAAGCTGGAAAAGAAAAAACATTTGGTACCAATTGGGATGGGTGCACGAACGAAGTTAGATATAAAGTTTTAGAAAAATTTGGATATTTTGTTACTGAGTCATCCGAACACTTTGCAGAATATACTCCTTGGTTTATTAAAAATAACAGAGAGGACTTATTAAGTGAATTCAATATTCCAATTAATGAATATATTCGAAGGTGCAAAAAACAAATTAAAGAGTGGGATCAACAAGAGAAAAATTTATTAGATGGAGAAAAATTTGTTTGTGAGAAATCTTTGGAGTATGCTTCACGGATAATTGTATCAATTGTTGACGGAAAAGAAGACACAGTTAATGGAAATGTTTTGAATAACAAGTTAATTTCTAATTTACCAGATGATTGTTGTGTTGAAGTACCATGTAAAATAAATAATGAGGGAATTAACCCTCAAAAAGTTGGGGATTTACCTATGCATTTAGCAAACCTAATGAAAACTAATATAAATGTTCAACAATTAACTGTTGAAGCTTTAAGAACCAAAAAAAAAGAGACCATTTATCATGCGGCTATGTTAGATCCACTTACTTCTTCTTTATTAAGTTTAGATCAAATTAGTTCTATGGTAGATGAGTTATTAAAAGCTCATAAAAATTGGATACCAGAATTTAACTAACATGAAAAATAAATTTCCTAATAATTTTTTTTGGGGAACGGCTACAGCAAGTTACCAAATAGAGGGTGCTACAGATAAAGATGGAAAAAGCAAAAGTATTTGGGATACTTTTACACATACACCTGGAAAAGTAAAAAATAATGAAAACGGAGATACTGCTGTAGACCATTATCATAGGTACGAAGAAGATATTGAGCTGATGGCTAATATAAATTTAAATTCATATAGATTTTCTTTAGCGTGGACCAGGATTATCCCTGAAGGGATAGGTAAAATAAACCCTAAAGGAGTAGATTTTTATTCAAGGTTGATAGACAAGTGTTTAGAAAAAAATATTGAGCCTTTCATAACTTTATATCATTGGGACCTTCCTCAATCACTGCAAGATAAAGGGGGTTGGGCAAATAGAGACATAACAAATATATTTTCAGATTATTCAGAGGCTATTGTTAAAAATTTTGGAGATAGATGTAATCATTTCATCACATTTAATGAACCACAAGTTTTTACTATTCATGGATATGTAGATGGTTACATGGCTCCAGGATACAAAGATTTAGAAAAATACTTTGCATCAATACATAATGTTAATGTTGCACATGGCAAAGCTTTTCAAGCAATGAAATCTTTAAATAATAATATAAAAATTGGCTGCACTTTTAATATGGCGCCATGTATTCCTGCCACAAAATCAAGTGAAGATCTTCTTGCAACTAAATTATTTGATACTTATTGGAATAGATCATTTGCCGACCCTATGTATCTTGGAAGATATCCTGAATTATTAATTGATGATGTCTCAAAACATGTTCAACAAGATGATATGAAAAATATTTTT
>CACJYE010000002.1 GCA_902597555.1 uncultured Pelagibacteraceae bacterium | reverse complement strand
GTGAAATAGATTTTATTTTTTTTAATAGTTATGAAGGTTATATTAAAAAAATCCTGCCTTTGGGTAAAGAAATTACTGTTAGTGGTAAAATAGGTCATTTTAGGAATAAATACCAAATTACAAATCCAAAATATGTTTCAGAAGATTCTTCTTTAATCAAACAAGCTCATAACAAATACTCATTAACTGAAGGTATTTCTGAGAAAATATATAGTAAAATCTTAAATCAAATAATTGATAATTTGCCTGTTTTTAATGAATGGCACTCTAAAAGTATTATATCTAAGTTTAAAAATATAAGTTGGAATAGCTCAATTAAAGAATTGCACAAACCTAAAAATATTGGAAATTATAAATCAAATTTCTATCAAAGGCTTGCTTTTGATGAAATATTTTCAACATTTCTTGTTAATTCTGAAATAAGAAAAAAAATAAAAAAAATAAAAAAAAAAAATAAAGTTATTAATTTAAATAAACAAAATTCTATAATAGATAAATTAGATTTTTCTCTTACGAGTGATCAACAAAAATCACTTAACGAGATAAACAATGACTTAAGTTCACCAAATAAAATGTTTAGACTTTTGCAAGGAGACGTTGGTAGTGGAAAAACAATAGTGTCTCTTTTATCAGCAATAAATAGCATAAATTCTGGTTTCCAGGTTGCTTTTATGGCTCCTACAGAAATTTTAGCAAGACAACATTTTATACTTGCAAAAAAAATATTTCCTAAAAATATAAATATAGATCTTATTTCTGGAAAATCTGAATATAGATTAAAAAAGGAAATTCATAAAAAATTAGAAAATAATAAAATTGATATTATCTTTGGAACCCATGCAATATTTCAAAAAAAAGTAATTTTTAAAAAATTGGGATTAATAATTATAGATGAGCAACATAAGTTTGGAGTGAATCAAAGAAAAAGATTGTCAGATAAAGGTGGACCAAATTGTGACGTATTATTAATGACAGCAACACCTATACCTAGAACTCTAACAATGACAATTTATGGCGATATGGACATTTCAATAATTAGAGAAAAACCTAAAAATAGAAAACTAATTAAAACATATAGTAAATTAGAGGCTAAAATTGAAGATGTTTTAAAATTTATAAAAAAAGAAATTAACTTAGGAAATCAAATTTTTTGGGTTTGTCCATTAATTGAGGAATCTAAAAAGTTGGATCATTCATCAGCTGTAAAAAAGTATGAATATTTAAAAAGCAAGTTTCCAAACCAAGTATGTTTACTTCATGGAAAAACTGACGTGAAAGAAAAAAATGAAATACTAAACAATTTTTTAAATAATAAATTTAAGATTTTAGTTTCTACAACGATTATTGAGGTTGGGATAGATTTTCCAAATGCAAATACAATTATAATTGAAAATGCTAATAAATTTGGTTTATCTCAACTTCATCAATTAAGAGGTAGGGTTGGTCGTGGACATAAAGACTCTACATGCATATTAATGTTTAAATCTAATCTAAGCGAAAACGCAAAAAAAAGAATAAAAATTTTAAAAGACACTAACGACGGTTTTTTAATATCCGAAGAAGATATGAAATTACGAGGGTTTGGAGATATTTTGGGATTTAAACAAAGTGGAGTAAAAAATTTTAAGTTAGCAGATCCAATTCAGAATAATGATCTTTTCTTATTAGCTGAAAAGGAAATAAGAAGAATCGAAAAATCAAATGAAGATATAAGTAAATTTAAGCCTTTGATAAAATTGTATGATAGAGCTGATATAATAAATGATATTGCTTAAGTTTTTTTGGTAGAGGTTCCTGCTGAAACTATAAATTTAGATGCTTCTTCAAAAGACATATTTAAATATATAACATCTTCTATTGGGAACATTAATAAAAAACCACTAGTAGGATTTGGAGTCGTTGGGACAAAAACATTAATTAAATTTTTACCAGTTTTTTGAGCCATCTCACCTTTGTTCTCTTTTGTAGCAAAACCAACCGCCCAAACTCCTTTTCTTGGATATTCAATTAAAACCACACTTTTTTTTCCATCATCTTTTTTAGAAAAGGTCTCAGTCATTTGAACAATTGCAGAGTAAACTGTTCTTAAAAATGGAATTCTTTTAAACAAATCATCAATTAATTTAAGAATTCTTCTTCCAAAAAATGACAACGAAAGTCCACCTACAATAGTTATTAATAAAATCGAAATAACAATTTCAACACCAGGTATATTAAAAGGCAAATAACTATTAGGATTTATATTTTTTGGTATTAAATTAGAAGAGATACCGATTAAAATCTTTGTAAGATATAAAGTAAAACCAATTGGTATTAAAACAACTACTCCTGCAATAAAGTAATTTCTCAAAGTTAATGAAAAGGATTTTTTTGACGCTTTTTTTGACATATTTTCAATTAACTATAACTAGCATATACAACAAAAACAATTGCAATGATAAATAATACAATTAAAATTTTGTTATTAAGATTCATGTTAAATTATTATTATCAATTTTAATTACTTATGGATAGAAGAAAATTTTTGACTTATCTGGGCTGTGGTTGTGGTAGTTTAATCTTGCATTCTTGTTCTACTGCACCAATAACTGACAGAAAACAATTAAAAATTATACCTGAGGCAAAGTTAAATGCTCAAGCTGCGCAAATTTATGAAAAAATAAAACAAAAAGAAAAATTGAGTGATGACACAAAAACTTTGAATGAAATTAAAGAAATTGGAAAAAGAATGGAAGATTCGATTAGTGAATATTTTTATAGAGCGAATTTAAATGATCCAACAGCAACTTTTGATTGGGAATATATTTTAATTGATAATAAAAAAGTTAGAAATGCATGGTGTATGCCTGGAGGTAAAATTGCAGTTTATACAGGTATACTTGATGTAACAAAAAATAAAAACGGTTTAGCAGCAATTATGGGTCATGAGGTTGCTCATGCAGTAGCAAAACATTCTGTAGAAAGAGCAAGTCGTGGTGTTTTATTAAATACTGGAGCAAGAATTATAGATATTGCTAGCGGCGGTGTATTATCCGATATAAATAGAACTACTGGAATGGATACAGTTGGATTACTAGCTCAACTAGGAATAATGAATCCATTTAACAGAAAACAGGAGAGCGAAGCTGATTATCTGGGTATGATTTTTTCTTCTTTATCTGGTTATGATATTAGAGAAACAGTAAAAATCTGGGAAAGAATGAAAGAAGCAAATAAGGGTAAAGAACCACCAGAATTTATGAGTACCCATCCATCTTCTGATACTCGTATTAAGCAATTAAATGAATGGATGAATGAGGTAATATTAGATTATCCACCAATAAACTTGACCTAGATCAAAATTAATGGTGAGCCGTGATGGACTCGAACCATCGACCCATTCCTTAAAAGGGAATTGCTCTACCAACTGAGCTAACGGCCCACAAAATAGATTCATTTTTTTTAAATGAATAGTGTGTGTATACAGATTAATTTTTATTTTTCAATTCGTTGAATTTAAAAGTTTTGATCAATTAAGGTTGTTAAACTAAGGATTTTGATATGATTATTCATACAAAATGGCACAGTTGCTATAACTACAAATTATCTATGTATTTATTGTGAAAATCATCAAATGTGCCAGAATTAATGCTCTTTCTTATCTCAGACATTAATTCTTGATAAAAATTAATATTATGAAGCGTCAATAACATTGAAGCCAATATTTCATTAGTATTAAATAAATGATTTAGATAATTTTTTGAATATTTGTTCAAGTTAAGATTTTCACAACTAGGATCAAGTGGAGTATTATCCTTCTGATACTTATTATTTTTAATATTTATCCTACCACTCCATGTAAATGCTAAACCTGTCCTTCCAGATCTTGTAGGTAACACACAATCAAACATATCTACACCTCTTTTGACAGCACCTAAAATATCTGATGGTGTTCCAACACCCATTAAATAGTGAGGTTTTTCTATAGGTAAATATTCTTTGATATCATCTAGTACATTAAACATTTCATTTTGTGTCTCACCTACTGCTAATCCTCCAATAGCGTAACCATCAAAACCAATTTTAACTAATTCTTCAAGTGATTTAAGTCTTAAATCTTTAAATAGACCTCCTTGAACAATTCCAAATAAAGCTTTATGAGGATTGTGTCCGAAAGCTAATTTAGATCTTCCAGCCCAATTAAGCGAAAGGTCCATTGATTTTTGAATAAGATTATAATCGTCTGTTTTTTTTGGACACTCATCCATTATCATTACAATGTCTGAATTTAAGCCCAATTGTATTCTGATGCTTTCTTCTGGACTTAAATAAAATTTCTTTCCATCAACATGAGAATTAAAAATTGCACCTTTCTCTTTATCAATTTTGTTCAATTTTGAAAGAGACATTACTTGAAAACCACCAGAGTCAGTTAAAATAGGTAAATCACAATTCATAAATTTATGAAGTCCACCAGCGGAATGAATTCTTTCGACACCAGGCCGTATCATTAAATGATAAGTATTTGAAAGTATTATTTCAGAACCAGTTTTTTTAATATCATCTATTGTGCAAGCTTTTACAGTTGCTTGTGTTCCCACAGGCATAAAAGCTGGGGTTTGTATATTACCACGATGTGTCTCAATTAAACCAGACCTTGCAAATTTATCTTTTTTTAAAACGTTAAAGGCAAATTTTTTTAATGCCATTAATAAAATTATTGAGATTTGAAACTAATAATTTTATCTGGATCAGTTACAGCGCCGTTATTGTTTTGATCTCCTCTTTTTATTTTATCGACAAATTCCATTCCCTCGATAACTTTTCCAAAAACTGTATATTGACGATCTAAAAAAGGAGCTGGCTGAAAACAAATAAAAAATTGACTATTTGCACTATTTGGATCTTGAGCTCTCGCCATTGACAAAGTTCCTCTATCATGTGGTAGACTATTGAATTCTTGCTCTAAGTCTGGAAAATCTGATCCACCCATTCCAGCTCTTCTAAGATCGAATTCTTTAGATTCTGAATTTCCAAATTTTACATCACCTGTTTGAGCCATAAATCCATCAATAACTCTATGAAAAACAACATTGTCATATTTTCCACTATTTGCTAATTCTTTAATTCTTTTAACATGATTGGGCGCAACATCTTCAAATAATTCAATTTTTACATCGCCATCCTTTAATTTTAATATCATTATATTCTCCTCAGCTATTGATTGATTAATAATTAAATAAAACAAAATCAGTATTTTAATAAAAATTTTACTCATATTTATCTTTTAATGATTTAATTGTACTTTTTGTAGTGAATTTTTTAATATCACCTTTTAATTTAACAATTTCTTTAACAAATCTTGATGAGATGATTTGATTTTCTACATCAGACATCAAAAAAATTGTTTCAATATTTTGGCTCAATTTTCTATTCATACCAGCTAATTGAAATTCATATTCAAAATCAGATACAGCTCTTAATCCTCTTAAAATAATGTTTGATTTATATTTTTTGCACAAATCAGTAGTTAAAGAGTCAAAAGAAACTACTTTTATTTTTTTTTTATTTAATTTTAAGTCTTTAAATAAAGCTTTGTTAACTATTTCAATTCTTTCATCAGAACTGAATAGATAATTTTTATTACCTTCATCAGAAACACCTACAACTATTTTATCAAATAATTTTAATGATTTTTTTATGACATCTATATGTCCGAAAGTGATTGGATCAAATGTTCCAGGATAAATTGCAATTTTACTCATCAAATTAAATTATCATCAATTTTAATTGCTGAAACAACTTTTTCTTCACCTGATAACTTAATTATTCTTACACCTTGAGTATTTCTTCCAGCAGTTCTAATTTCTTTGACAGCTACTCTAATCACCCTACCTTTGTTCGTAGAAATTAAAATTTCATCACCTTCAAAAACAGGAAAAGACGAAGTAATGTTTCCATTTCGAGGCGAATTTACTATTCCTATAATGCCTTTTCCACCTCTATTAGTAACCCTATAATCTATATGTGAGGTCTTTTTACCATAACCATTTTCAGTTATTGACAAAACAAATTTCTCTTTTGCTTTTAATTCAGATTTTTCATCTTTTGATTTTTTTCCGTTTTTATTTATTTTATCGTTATCAATAACTGATAATGAAACTATTTGGTCATTTGATGCTAGCTCTATTCCTTTAATTCCTTTAGAAGATCTACCTTTAAAAACTCTTAGCTTTTTAGCCTCGAATCTAATGCATTTACCAAATTTTGTGCTTAAAATTATATCCTGATAGTCTTTACAAATTTTAACACCTACGATTTTGTCATTATTATCTAATTTCATTGCAATTTTACCAGATGCATTGATTGATGAAAAATCTTCTAAACTATTTTTTCGCACTTTTCCTTGCGCTGTAGCAAAAATTATTTGATAATTTTTTAAGTCCGTTTCATCTTCAGGCATTGGCATAATTGAGCTTATTGCTTGGTGACTTTTTAATGGTAAAATATTGAATAAAGACTTACCTTTAGATGATGACGAGCCCTCTGGGATTTTCCAAGCTTTGATTTTATAAACTAAACCCTCAGTAGAAAAGAAGAGAACTGAAGTATGGGTATTTACTGACAATGTTTGAACAACAGAGTCTTGATCTCTAGTTGTAATTCCTGATTTTCCCTTACCTCCTCTTTTCTGTTTTTTAACTCCATCTAAAGATCCTCTTTTTATGTATCCTTGCAATGTAACAGTAATTATTACCGATTGTTTTTGAATGGTTTCTTCAATATCATAATTTAAAACCGCATCTATAATTTTAGTTCTTCTTGGTATAGCAAATTTATCTTTAATATTTTTTAACTCCTCACTGATTACTTTTAAGAGTTCTTTTTTTGATGAAATAATCTTTTTATATTTAGCAATTAGTTCAGCTAATTTTTTAATTTCAACCTCGATTTCATTTATTCCTAATGCAGTTAATTTTTGAAGTCTTAATTCTAAAATAGCTAAAACTTGCGGTTCGGATAAAGTATAAAGGTTTTTTCCCCTTTTTCCCTCCACCAAAGAAAATAGTTTTTGTGATTTATTTATTTTCCATTTGGTTTTTAAAATTGAAATTTTAGCTTCATCAGGTGTTTTAGATGATCGAATAATTTTTATTATTTTATCTAAGTTTTCAACTGAAACTGATAATCCTAATAGTATATGAGCGCGCTCCTCTGCTTTTTGAAGATCAAATTTAGTTTTCTTAATAACTACATCTTCTCTAAAGGTTAAAAAATTAGATAAAAAATCTTTTAGTGTGCAAGTTTGAGGTTTTCCTTCAACAATTGCTAAAGTGTTAAAACCAAATGAGCTCTCAATTTGAGTATTTTTATATAATTGTCTCTTGATAGTCTCTGGTTCGACACCGTTTCTTAAATCTATTGCTACTCTAATACCTTCTCTGCTAGACTCGTCTCTAATATCTCTAATTCCTTCAATCTTTTTTTCTCTTACTAATTGAGCAATCCTTTCATTTAAAACAGATTTATTTACTTGAAAAGGTATAGAAGTTATTACAAGTCTTTCACGCCCATTTTTTTGTTGTTCAATTGAGATTTCACCCCTTATCTTGAAGGATCCTCTTCCATTGTTATATCCTTGTTTAATTATATCTTTACCTATAATTACTCCACCAGTTGGAAAATCTGGACCAGGTATATGTTTCATCAATTCTTTAATTTTAATATCTTTATTATCTATTAAGGCCAAAGTACCATCTATAATTTCACCTAAATTATGTGGAGGTATGCTTGTTGCCATACCTACAGCGATACCACCAGCTCCATTTACTAATAAATTTGGAAATTGTGATGGTAAAACACTAGGTTCTTTTTCTGTTTCATCATAATTACTTTTGAAAGTAATTGTATTTTTTTCAATGTCATCAATCAAATATTGAGAAACTTTTGACAAACGAGTTTCCGTATATCTCATTGCAGCAGCAGGATCCCCATCTATAGAACCAAAATTTCCTTGACCTTCAACTAACGGTAAGCTCATAGAGAAATCTTGTACCATTCTAACTAAAGCATCATAAACAGATTGGTCACCATGAGGATGATATTTACCAATAACATCTCCAACTATTCTTGCAGATTTTCTAAATTGTTTAGACCAATCATATCCACCTTTGTACATTGCGTATAAAATTCTTCTATGAACAGGTTTTAATCCGTCTCTTACATCAGGAAGTGCACGACTCACAATTACACTCATTGCATAAGAAAGATATGATGAACTCATCTCATCATGCATTGAGATTAATTTTATATTTTTATCTTTAAACTCTTCAGTATTTTTCATAGAAACTAAAATGGAATTTCATCATCCATGTCTGATACTTGTGAAGAATCCTCAATGTTATTTTGTTGAGTTGTATCATTTTGAATTCCACCACCAGAATTTCCCCCACCCAACATTGTGAGAGAAGAATTATATCCTTGTATTACTATTTCAGTTGAATATTTATCTTGTCCAGATTGTTCGTCTTTCCATTTTCTTGTTGTAAGTTGTCCTTCAACATAAACTTGAGCACCTTTTTTTAAATATTGTTGAACAACATTTACTAAACCTTCGTTAAATACAACTACACGGTGCCATTCAGTTTTTTCTTTTCTTTCACCAGTATTTTTATCTCTCCAGGATTGACTTGTTGCAAGGCTTAATCTGGCTACACTTTTACCATTAGACATTTGCTTAATTTCAGGATCTGCGCCCAAACGACCAATTAATAATACTTTATTTAAACTTCCAGCCATAATATTTAATATTTGTTAATTTAGTTAATTAGAATTATATCACAATTCTTCTGAATATTAATTTTATTAACTCAAAGCAACTAAAATTATGATGAAAAAGATAGTTATAAAGGGCGCTAAAGAACATAATTTGAAGAATGTTACCGTAGAGATTCCAAAAGACAAGTTTGTGGTCATAACAGGTCTGTCAGGGTCAGGAAAATCATCTTTAGCTTTTGATACTATCTATGCAGAAGGTCAGAGAAGGTATGTAGAGAGTTTATCTGCCTATGCACGTCAATTTTTAGATAAAATGAAAAAACCAAATGTTGATTTAATTGAAGGATTAAGTCCAGCTATTGCAATAGAACAAAAAAATACCTCAAAAAATCCAAGATCTACTGTTGCGACTGTAACTGAAATTTATGATTACATGAGAGTGTTATATGCTAGAGCTGGAATACCCTACTCACCATTCACAGGCAAACCAATAACCTCTCAAACGATTACTCAAATAGTAGATTTAGTTAAAAAATTGCCAAAAAAATCAACAATATATATTTATGCTCCTGTGGTAAGAGGTCGTAAAGGTGAATATAAAAAGGATATTTTAAGTTACAAGAGAAGAGGATTTAGAAAAATTAAAATTGATAATGTTCTATATGATATAGAAAAATCACCCAATCTAGATAAAAAGCTTAAACATGATATTTCAATCTTAGTTGATAGAATAGTTTTAAATTCAAAACTTGGAAACAGATTAGCTGAAAGTGTTGAAACAGCTGTAAATTTAGCAAACGGTCTAGTATTTGTTGAATATGTGGATGAAACTCTTCCTCAAAAATTTAGAAAAATTGAAAAGTTAATTTACTCTACAAAGTTTGCTTGCCCTGAGAGTGGTTTTACAATTGAGGAAATAGAGCCAAGACTTTTTTCATTTAACAGCCCTTATGGAGCGTGCGAAGAGTGTGAGGGAATTGGAATGAAATTAAATGTTGATCCAAATTTAGTTGTTCCAGATGAAAGAAAAAGTTTAGCAGATGGAGCAATTGAACCTTGGTCAAAATCAACAACATTATATTATGCTCAAACTTTAGCATCTTTAGCAAAACATTATGGTTTTTCTTTAGATGAAAAATGGAAAAAATTACCTAAAAAAATAAAAGATATTATTCTTTATGGTTCAGATGAAGATGAGATTAAATTCAATTATGACGATGGATACGAAAAATATTCTTACAAAAAAACCTTTGAAGGCGTAATTAACAATCTTGAAAGAAGATTTTTAGAATCTGATAGTGAATGGAAAAGAGAAGCCATTGCTGAATATCAATCGGATACAGCATGTGAAGCATGTAATGGTGACAGATTAAAAGAGGAAGCTTTGTGTGTTAAAATTAATGATCTTAATATTAGTGAAGTAACAAAAAAATCTATTTTAGATGCAGCAGAATGGTTTAAAAATTTAGAAAATAATCTTGATAAAAGACAATTTAAAATTGCCGAACATGTTTTAAAAGAGATTAATGAAAGGTTAAATTTTCTTTTAAATGTTGGTTTAGATTATTTAACATTATCAAGAGAATCTGGAACTCTATCAGGTGGAGAGGCTCAAAGAATAAGATTAGCTTCACAGATTGGATCCGGTTTAACAGGTGTATTATATGTTTTGGATGAACCTTCAATTGGATTACATCAAAAAGACAACGTAAAGCTAATTAACGCATTAAAAAGATTACGAGATCTTGGTAACACCGTAATTGTTGTTGAACATGATACCGAGACAATGGAAAATGCAGATCATATTATAGATCTAGGTCCTGAAGCTGGTAGTAATGGTGGCGAGATAACATCACAAGGATCATATGAAGAAATTAAAAAAGATAAAAATAGTATTACAGGCCAGTATCTAGCCAATAAAAAAACAATTGAAATACCTAGAACAAGACGTTTAGCTAAAAATGGAAGATTTGTTGAAATCAATGGTGCAAGTGGAAATAATTTAAACAATGTTAATCTTAAGATACCAACCGGAACATTTACGTGTGTTACTGGTGTCTCTGGGAGTGGAAAATCTACTTTAATATTACAGACTTTATTTCATGCATTAAATTTAACTTTAAACAGTAAAGCACGGAAAACTCCTAAATCATTTAAAGGATACAAAGGTGTAGAATTGATTGATAAAATAATTGATATTGACCAATCACCTATTGGTAGAACACCTAGATCTAATCCAGCAACATATACTGGAGCTTTTGGGCCTATTAGAGATTGGTTTACAAGTTTACCAGAGTCTAAAACGCGAGGATATAAACCAGGCAGATTTTCTTTCAATGTTAAAGGAGGTAGATGTGAAGCTTGTGAGGGCGATGGTGTAATCACATATGAAATGCATTTTTTACCTGACGTTTATATACAATGCGATGAGTGTAAAGGTACTAGATATAATAGAGAAACTTTAGAAATAAAATTTAAAGGTAAAAGTATTGCTGATGTTTTGGATATGTCAGTTGATGAAGGGTGTGAATATTTTGAAAATATATCTAATATAAAAACAAAATTATTAACTCTTAAAAAAGTTGGATTGGGTTATATAAAAATCGGCCAACAAGCAACTACGCTATCAGGAGGTGAAGCACAACGAATTAAACTTGCAAAAGAACTTTCAAAAAGATCTACCGGAAGAACAATGTATATATTAGATGAACCAACTACAGGTTTGCATCAACATGATATTAAAAAACTTTTAGAGATACTTCATACATTTGTAAAACTTGGGAATACAGTAGTTGTAATTGAACATAATTTAGATGTAATTAAAACAGCAGATTATATTGTGGATATGGGTCCTGAAGGTGGTGTAAAAGGTGGTAATATTGTCGCCGAAGGAAAACCTGAAGAAGTATGCAAAGTTAAAGGAAGTTATACTGGACAATTTTTAAAACCTCTTTTGACCTAAATTTAACAACTTAAAAATATTCAAAAATTAGTGTATAAATTAGAGAATCATGATTAATTTATTATCATCATTATCAAAAACAGTTCATGCATCATTAGCTATTGCTATTTTATTGTTTTTAGGATTGTTTTATTTAAATGATGGCATAGCTATTGATACATTATTCTGGAGCTGGTTATTTAGATACATACATGTAATTGTTGCAATTATGTGGATTGGATTACTTTGGTATTTCAATTTTGTTCAAATTCCAAATATGGGAAAAATTCCAGATGAGCAAAAACCTGCTATCGGTAAAGTAATAGCACCAGCTGCATTATTTTACTTTAGATGGGCTGCTGCATTAACAGTACTTTCAGGCTTAATTCTTGCTCTTCTTAATGGATATCTTCATGATGCAATGACTTTAAGTATTGGCTCAGGTGTTCCAAAACATACAGCAATAGGTATTGGAATGTGGTTAGGAATTATAATGGCATTTAATGTTTGGTTTGTAATTTGGCCAAATCAAAAAAGAGCATTAGGAATTGTTGAGAGTGATCCTGACACTAAAGCAAAGTCAGCAAAAACAGCGATGTTATTTTCAAGAACAAATACTTTATTATCATTACCAATGTTACTTACAATGGTAATAGCTCAAAACTTATATTAATAAATTAATATTGTAGTTCTTTAATATCTTTAAATTGATTTAAACTTTCTGGGTTGGCCAAAGCTTCTTTGTTTTTTACTGTAATTCCCTCAATTATATTTTTGACTGATAACTCAACAATTTTACCACTTTTAGTTCTTGGTATATCATTTACTTGAATTATTTTTCTTGGAACATGTCGAGGCGATGCATTTTTTCTAATTTGGAATTTCAATTTTTTTAATAAATTGTCATCGAGTTGATACTTTGAATTTAAAATTACAAATAAAATTATTCGAACATCATTATCCCACGATTGTCCAACTACTAAAGACTCTTTTATTTCTTTAAACCTCTCTACCTCAGAATAAATTTCAGCAGTGCCAAGTCTTACACCACCAGGATTTAAAGTTGTATCTGATCTTCCTGATATTATTAATCCATTATTATTTGTTATTTGTGCGTAATCACCATGGTGCCATATATTTCTATATTTATTGAAATAAGCTTTTTTAAATTTAGTATTTTTATGATCATTCCAAAATTTTGAAGGCATTGATGGAAAAGGCTTGGCACAAACTAACTCCCCTTTCTGATTTAAAATAGACTTTCCCTTTTCATTAAATACTTGAACATCCATACCTAAACCTTTGCTTTGTATCTCACCTGCATGAACAGGTTGATATAAATTGCCCAAAACAAAACAAGAAACAATATCTGTTCCTCCAGAAATAGATGCTAAATGAACATTTTTCTTAATATTGTTATATACAAATTTAAAACAATCTGATGATAATGGAGATCCAGTAGAGCAAATAGTTCGTAGTTTTTCTAACTTATGAACTTTCTTAAAATTTTTTTTCGTTTTTCTTAAAGCATCGATATATTTGGCACTAACTCCAAATAAAGTTATATTTTCTTTATTGGCTATCTTTATTAGTAAGTCATCACGTTTATACATTGGGAAACCATCGAATAATACAATTGATGCTTTTGAGGCTAAAACTGAAATTAGCCAATTCCACATCATCCATCCACATGTAGTAAAATAAAAAACATTGTCATTTTCTTTAATGTCACAATGCAATTGATGTTCTTTCAAATGCTGTATTAATACACCTCCATTTTTATGACAAATACATTTGGGTTTGCCTGTTGTGCCACTAGAATAAAGAATTACTAAATCATGATCAAAATCAAATTTAGGAAATTTAAATATTGAAACATTTTCCTTAATAATATTGTTCCAATAATGCGTTTTGATATTTTTGTATTTTGGTATTTTTTTTAAAACAGGCTGACCTGGATATATGGATATAATTACATGCTTTATAGAAGGAATTTTTTTTATTATTTCAGGAATTCTTTCTAAAATATTAATTTTTTTTCCATTGTAAAAATATTGATTAGTAACAATTAAAATTTTCGGTTTTATTTGAGAAAATCTCTCTATAACACCATTAATTCCAAAATCAGGTGAACAAGATGACCATATAGCTCCAACAGCAACAGTACCCAAAAAAGCCTCTACTGTTTCGGGTATGTTTGGCATATAAGCTGCTATTCTATCTTTTGGCTTAATATTTAACTTTTTTAAATTATTTGAAATATTTTTTACATTTTTATTTAATTCATTCCAATTTCGTATTTCACGATAACCATTTTCACTAATAAAAGTAATTGCTTTCTCTTTTGTATTTTTTGAAAGTAAATTTTCACAAAAATTTAATCTTGAATTTGGTAAAAAAGTATTTTCAAAAAAATTTTTTGATTTTTTGATTTTAGTGTTGCTTTTAATGCCTTTAACTTTTGAGAAATCCCACACACTACTCCAAAAATCACCTTGTTTTTTAATTGACCAATCATGAATTTTTTTGAAATTTTCATTAAAATTTTTATCAAATTTTTTTGATATAAATTTTTCAAATTTGAATAAATTTGATTTTTTTTTTGTTTTGCTGGATGGTTTCCAAAGTCTTATATTCATAAAATAATTATAATTCTTTGAAATAATATAGTGAAATTTTAAAAATTTTAATGGTTAATTCAATTTATTTTGATCGTCTTCTCTCAAAACTGTTTTTTGAGAAACTCTTAATCTTACCAGAACAGTATTCGCTATATAAATAGAGGAATAAGTTCCAAAAACAACACCTAGTATCATAGCAAGTGAAAATCCTTTAAGTATCTCTCCACCAAAAAAATATATAGCTAATAAAGCTAGCAAAGTAGTTGCAGATGTTATGATTGTTCTTGATAATGTTTCATTAATTGAAATATTTGTTAATTCAAAAATTTTAATATCTGAATATTTTCTTAAATTTTCTCTGACACGATCGAAAATGACTACTGTATCGTTCATAGAGTATCCTACTATTGTTAATACAGCTGCTATAATTGATAAGTTTATTTCTAAACTAAATAGTGAAAAAACTCCCAATGTTACAATTACATCATGGAATAAAGCTAGAATTGCGCCTAGACTAAATTGCCATTCAAATCTAATCCAAATGTAAATCAGCATTAATGCTAATGACAAAGATATTGCTATTATTCCTGATTTTAATAATTCGGCACTAACTTTTGGGCCAACATTTTCAACTCTTCTAAAATCATAATTGTTTCCAAAAGATTTATCTAAGTTAGATTTAATTTCTTCAATAATGTTCTTTTTATTGTCTTTATTTTCAAATTTCACTAAAAAATCAGTATCATTACCAAATTTCTTTACTGAAACATCTCCTAAGTCCATTTGATTAAATCTATCTCTTAATGAACTAACATTTATTTTTGAGTCTGAGGCTCTTAATTCAATTAATGTTCCACCTTTGAAGTCTATCCCAAAATTAAGCCCTTTAAATATTAACAATAATAATGAAACAATAATTAAAATTGATGATAGTAAATTAAAGTGATTATAATATTTATTAAAAGCAATCATTAAATTAATTTTTCCTTATTTTTGTTGCTTGATACATAAATACTAGTGAATAATCTTGCTATAAAATAAACTGAAAATAGTGTTGTAAATATTCCAACTCCTAAGGTTACAGCAAAACCTTTAACTGGACCTGAACCCATAAAAAATAAAATAATTGCAGCTAATAATGTAGTGATATTAGCATCTAAAATTGCTGTTCTTGATTTAGTATAACCACTATCAAAAGCCAAAATATTATTAGTCTCGTCTTTTAATTCTTCTTTAATCCTCTCAAAAATTAAAACATTAGCATCAACTGCCATACCTACAGTCAGAATAATCCCAGCAATACCAGGCAATGTTAAAGTAGCTTCAAATAAAGTTAAAACACCCAAAAGAATAAACAAATTAACTATCAATGTTACATTGGTAATTAATCCAAAAATTTTATATTTTACAAACATAAAAATTATCACCAACATAAAACCTATTGCTAGAGCAATCATACCTGCATTAATTGAATCTTGTCCAAGATCAGGTCCAACTGTTCTTTCTTCAATAATTTCTAATGGAGCTGGCAATGCTCCTGATCTTAACAACAAGGCTAAATCAGTTGCTGTTTGAAAAGTGAAACCACCACTTATCTGACCAGATCCACTGGCAATAGTATCTCTAACTACAGGTGCACTAATTATTTTACCATCTAATACAATTGCCAATTGCTTACCAATACCAGTTGAAGTTGCTTTACCAAACCTTTTTGCACCTACTCTATCTAAAGTAAATGAAACAATTGTTTGATTAGTTTGAGTGTCCATTTTTGGTTGAGCATCAAGTAAATTTTCACCACTTATTATAATTCTTTTACTAACTGTGGCTTCTTCCATACCATTTTCAAATTTTAATTTTTCAACTCCAAAACGATCATTTTCATCGTTTGTTACAAATCGAAAAGTAAGGTTTGCAGTTTTACCAAGTAATGATTTTATTCTCATCGGATCATCTAATCCAGGAAGTTCTACTAAAATTCGGTTATTTCCTCTTTTAAGTATGTTAGGCTCATTAGTTCCAACTTCATCTACTCTTCTTCTAACTATTTCTATAGCTTGATCTTGCGAAGAAGTTTTAAGTCTAATTAAACCTTGTCTTGAGAAATTAACTTTAAAATTTAACCCAGTATCCTCAATTTCTAACTGATGTGATTTAAATCTTGGATAATAAGGGTTAAGATCACTATTTTCGTCCTGAAAAACATCTAAGACGGATTGCTTATCATTATCAGTTACATTAAAAAAAATATTTTGATTTTCTATTTTTATATTATTTATTTTAACATTTTTTTCTTTAAAATAATTTCTGATTGTTGTTGTTAGGTTTTGTAATTTTTGTTCAATTACAGGTTCATTATCAATTTCAAGTAATAGATAAGATCCACCTTGAAGATCTAACCCCAGATTAATTTTTTTATTAAAAAAACTATCATCAAACTTAAAAAGATTTGATGAAGCAATTAATACAAATAAAATTGAAAAAAGGGTTATAAATAAAATTCTTAACTTAGAAAAATAAAGCACTTAACTAAAAATATTTATTTTTTAACTTCTTGAGTACTTGTATTAACAAGACTTTGAATACCAGTAGATTTAACTATCTCAACTTTTACATTTTCAGCAATTTCTACTTCAACTTTATCATTATCAATTAGTCTCTCCACTGTACCTGTAATACCACCAGAAGTGACAACCTTGTCGCCTCTTTTAAGACTTTCAACCATAGCTTTATGCTCTTTTACTTTTTTTTGCTGTGGTCTTATTAAGAAAAAATAAAAAATAACAAATATTAAAATTAACGGTATAAATTGTCCTATTCCTGAACCTTCCATAAATCTCCTTATAAATTATGTGAATACTTATACTATCTATATAATTAAAACAACTTTATTTAGCTGAAATCAATTCCAAATTATTCATATACGGTCGCAGTACCTTAGGAACAATAATCGAACTATCTTTTTGTTGATAGTTTTCTAGTATAGCAATCAATGTTCTACCCACAGCTAAACCGCTTCCATTTAACGTTCCAACAAAAACAGTTTCTTTGTTTTTATTTTTATATCTTGATTTCATTCTTTGTGCCTGGAATGTTGAACAAGAAGAGCATGATGATATTTCACGATACTTGTTTTCTGATGGTAACCACACTTCAATATCATATGTTTTTTCTGCACTGAAACCCATATCTCCTGAGCATAAAATTATTTTTCTATAAGGTAGCTCTAACTTGTCGAGAATATCTGTAGCACAATTAGTCATTCGCTCTAGTTCATCTTGACAATTTTCTTTTTCAACAATACTTACCAATTCAACTTTATAAAATTGATGTTGTCTAATCATTCCTTTTGTATCTTTTCCATAGCTTCCAGCTTCTTTTCTAAAACATGGTGTTGAGGCAACAAACCTCATAGGTAAATCTTTTTGATCAACAATTTTATCTTTAACAATATTTGTTAAAATTACTTCAGCAGTTGGAATTAAAAATTTTCTGTCAGACCCTTCATCAAATTTTATTTCAAATTGATCATTTTCAAATTTTGGTAATTGGCCTGTTCCATACATTGTGTTATCAGAAGCTATTAATGGAGGTGAGATTTCCTGATAGCCGTTTTGATTAATATGAGTGTCTAGCATAAAATTAGATAAAGCTCGTTCCAATAATGCTAGCTTTTTTTTAACAAATACAAACCTTGAACCTGTTGTTTTTGTTGCAAGATCAAAATCAAGCATATCTAAATTTTCACCTATTTCGTAATGAGATTTGGGTTTAAAATCAAAATCAGGAACTTTACCAGCTTTTAAAACTTCCACATTATCATTTTCATCTTTTCCATTTGGAACATCTTGATGTGGTATGTTTGGTATGCTTGATAAAATATTATCTAATTCAGTTTTAGTCTTTTTTTGTTGCTCAGAAATCTTTTCCAATTCTGCAGATATCTCTTTAGATTTTTTAAACAAACTCTTATCTTTTGATTTTGAAATTTCTTTTTTTTCTTTTTCTAAATTTTCTTTTTTTTGAATTAAATCTCTATTTAACTCATCAAGTTTTTTTATGTTATTAGAATTAATTTTAACTGAACGTTTTTCTAAATCTTTTTCAAATTTTGAAAAATCTTTTCTAATTTCTTTTAAATTATGCATCAGTCTTTTCTAAATTTTTGTTTTCTATAAATTTTACTGAAAATATTGATAATTCATATAAGATTAATAATGGAATTGCTAAACCTATTTGAGTAATTGGATCTGGAGGCGTTAGTAATGCAGCAGCTGCAAATATGATTATAACAACATACTTTCTTCTTTCTTTTAAAAATTGACTATCAACAACACCTATTCTTGCTAATAAACTTAAAACTATAGGTAGTTGAAAACTTATTCCAAATGCAAAAATTAACTTCATAACAAGTGATAAATATTCATTTACCTTAGCCTCTAATTGAATTGGAAGACTTGTAGACATCCCTGTACTTTCAAATGACAAAAAGAATTTGATAGCTAAAGGCATTATCAAATAGTAAACAAGGATGCCTCCTAAAAAGAAAAGGATTGGTGTTAATACAAGGTAAGGAAGTATTGCAACTTTTTCGTGTTTGTATAAACCTGGTGCAATAAATTTCCATATTTGCATAAGAATAAATGGACAGGTCACGAAAAAAGCTGTGAAAAAAGATACCTTAATATATGTTAAAAAAGTTTCTTGTAAGGCTGTAAAAATAAGTCTTCTTTCTGATCCATCATCTTTTACAGCTTGAGCAAATGGATCAACTAGAAAACCGTAGATATGTTCTGCAAATATATAACAAATAGCAAAAAAGATTATTAGAAATATAAAACTATGTATTAATCTTTTTCTTAGTTCTGTTAGATGGCTAACAAATCCACCTTCATTTTCTTCATTGCTCATCTTTTTTAATTTCTTTTTTTATTTCATTATCAATTTTTTCGTCATCAATTTCTAAATTAGAAACCTCATTTTGAATGTTGCTCACATATCTTTTTGCAGTCCCTATCCAAGAACCTGCTTTCTTTAACATGATTGGAAAATCTTTAGGGCCAAGAACAACAATTGCAATACCAACAACAATTAAAATCTCAAACCAACCAATAGTAGGCATGTGATTTAATCTTTGTTTTCTGAGTCTTTATTTTCGTCGGAAATATTTTTTGGCTCTGTATCTTCAGTAACGTCTGAAGCCATTCCTTTTTTGAAACTTTTAATTCCCTTAGCTACATCACCCATCAGACTAGAAATTTTACCTCGTCCAAATAATAAGACTACTAATATAACTACGATTGCAATTTGCCAAATTCCTATGCTCATTAAAAACTTATAACCCTTTTACGATTAATTTAAAAGTTACTTTTTTGTTAATCTTTCTCTTCTGTATCAAGAGTACTATTTAGCATCTCGTCAATATTAGAATAAATATCCTCTTTTTTTTCTTCTTGTTTTTCTTTGTAGAATTTACCAGTTCCAAAAATTGCACTATCAACACTAGTGCTGTCAATTAATCCAGCAGCACCTAATTCATCAATTGTTGGTAGATCAGATAATTTTTGTAGATTAAAATGACTTAAAAATTCATCAGTCGTAACATACTGAATTGGTCTACCTGGTACATCTTTACGACCACCGGGTTTTACCCAATTAAGCTCCATCAATATTTCAAGAGTATTTGTTCCGAATGCAACACCTCTTATTTCTTCAATCTCTGCTCTAGTAACAGGCTGATGATATACAATTATAGCCAAAGTCTCCACCGCAGCTCTAGAAAGTTTTTTTTCAACTGTTTTTTCTTGTGACATGATGTTTGACAAGTTAGGAGAAGTTCTAAAGGACCACTTTTCTTTTATGCAAACTAGATTAATTCCACGTTTAGAGTATTCTTGCTGCAGCTTTTCTAATGATTTTGATACACTACCTTTTTTCGTTATTTTGCTTTCGATTGTATCAACATCTAATGGTTCAGCAGCTGCAAATATAACTGCTTCAATCTCTTTATCTAAATCAGTTAGCTTAGATGGAAATTTAACAATATTATCTTTTGCAATTTTTTCTTTTTTAATCATTATTTTCCTTCACATAAATATCATCAAATAATTTATCTTGTTTCATAGTCAGGTTTCCTTCTTTAACTAATTCTAATGAACCAGCGAAAATTCCTGCTTTTCCAGTACGTTTATATTTTGAACCATTTTTAAAATTTTTAGGAATTAAATCATCTAATTTTTTCCAATCAATTAATTTACCAAAAAATTCTCTTATTGTTTTAATTCCATCCTCAGCAGTAAATACAGGTAATTTTGGAATATTCATTTTTTGAAAATCCTTGGTCATAATGATTGTTGAATATGACTTGAGAAGCTCAAATAAACTTAAATTATACTCAGTACTATAAATAGATCTGATATTTCCTTTCATTCCTCTTGATCGAATTTCTTTACCCAGTCTTTTTCTTTTTAGCATTTGTTCAGAAAGTAATCTTATTAGTTCTAATTTTTTTAGTTGTAATTTTAATTTTTCAGCAACTTCTTGAACTTTAAATTCTTCTTCTGGTGTACCCGGAAGTAATAATTTAGATTTCAAATATGCTAACCAAGTTGCCATCAATAAATATTCTGAAGCAATTTCTAAATTTAAATCTTTTTCTTTTGTAATATATTCGTGAAACTGATCTGCTAATTTTGTAATTGATATCTCTTCAAGATCCACTTTTTGAGCTTTTGCTAAATCTAAAAGTACATCTAAAGGACCGTTATAGTTATTTATATCAACATTAAATAATGCAGAATCAGAAATAGTCATGCTCAGATATTAACTTAAAATTTTATAAAATAACGATGTTTTTTTTATAATAAAATTACTTACCATTGGTGAATTATCACCAACTACCTTCATTTCAGACAATTTACCATTACAATGAAGAGCAAGATTACAACCTGCACTAAACGTTTTAATAGTATTAGTTTTTAAATCATCTTTTAAACTTTTCATTGATAAATCATCTGAAATTAAAATGTTTTTAAAACCAATTTTTTTTCTAATTAAATTTATAATTTCTTTAGAGTGTGTAGCTGTATTTAACCTATCTATACTTTGATATATTACATGTGCTGTCATTGCAAAATAACTCTGTTTGTTCTTAAATGGAAAAAAATCATTTTTACTCAAATAATTTAAGTTTTTTTTAACTACAGGTGTAAATTTATGACTATCTACTTTAGCTAATCCATGCCCTGGTATGTGTTTCATCACAGTTCCAATGGAATTTTGATGAAAATAATCAATACAAATATCTCCAATTTTAGAGATATTTTTTTTATTTTTTGAAAAAGACCTATCACCAATAATGTTGCTAGCTCCTTTAACTCGAAGATCTAAAACTGGAACAGTATTTATATTAACCCCAATTGATTTAAGCAAATACGATGTTTTATCGATAAATAATTTATAAATAATATTAAATTTTTTCTTATCTTTTTGGAATAAATTACCAAAATATTCAGAGGTTAAATTGTCGAATGAAATAATTTTACTTAATCTATTTACTCGTCCACCTTCTTGATCAATTAAAATTGGGTATTTTTTATCTTTAAATATTTTTCTTATTTTATCAGTTAATTTTTTAGCTTGTTCAATTGAACTTACGTTTCTTAAAAATAAAATAACACCCCACGGTCTATATTTCTTTAAAAAAGTTATTTCTTTATTTGATAATGTTGATGATTTTAAACCAACTATAAATGCTCTTCTATTCTTAATCATTCTCTAAAAGTTTCCAAAAATTAAACTTTTTTTTCTTTTTTTTGTTTGTTTGCTTAACGTATTCTATTACATTTTGTGTGTCGTTTTCCAAAATAGGTAAATTTTTTGAATATAGTTTAATTTTCTCATCGTTATTTTTATAAGATCTGTATGATTTCTTCTTATTTTCATCTGAAAAATAATATCTACCAGTCAAAAAAATAAATAAAGCAATTACAACAATAAAGATTAAATACTTAATTTCTTTTAGCATTACATTTTATCTGGTGTATCTACACCAACTATATCCATCCCTGATTTTACAACGTTAGATATTGCTTTTAAAAAAATTAATTTATCTGGTGAAACAATTTTTTGATCTTTAATAAATCTTTTTTCTGGGTTTTGTTTACCAAGATTCCAATACGAATGAAATTCTGAGGCAAGATCATATAAATAAACAGGTATTCTATGTGGTTCTAATTTTGAACTAGCTGCATCAATACATTTGGGCCATTCTGAAATCTTTTTTAAAATTTTGATCTCATCATTTGAGTATTCAAAACTAAAATCATCTAATTCAATTTTTGAATTTAAATCTTTATCGATATGTCTAAAGACAGATGAAATTCTAGCATAACAATATTGAACATAATATAACGGATTATCTTTTGATTTTTCTTTTACAGCATCAAAATCAAAATCTAATTCCACATCACTACTTCTGTTAAGCATGATAAATCTAGTTGCGTCTTTTCCAACCTCTTCTATTAAATCATCAACAGTGATGTAGTCTCCCTTTCGTTTAGACATCTTAAATGGTTTGTTATTTTTAATTAATTTTACAAGCTGACTAATTTTACAGATTAATTTATCTTTTTTGCCTGACAAAGCTTCAACTGAAGATGATATTCTTTTAATATATCCGGCATGGTCTGCGCCAAGAATATTTATTAAATAATCAAATTTACGATCTACTTTATTTTTATGATAAGCAACATCACTTGCAAAATAAGTCCATGTTCCATCAGATTTTTGTAATGCTCTATCTTTATCATCACCAAAATCAGTAGATTTAAAAAGTAACTGTTCTCTTTCTACCCAGTTTTTATCGTCTTCTCCAGCTGGAGCTTTAATTTTTCCTTTGTATACAAATTTATTCTTTTCTAAAAATTTTATTACACTCTCTACTTCTTTGTTTGAAACAATACTTTTTTCACTAACGAAATTATCGTGGTTAATTCCTAAACTCTTAAGGTTTTTTTTAATTAAAAGCAGAGCCTGTTCTATAGATAAAACTGTTAGCTTATCGCTTATTTCCTCATAATCATCAAAATTCAGATCTGAATTATCTGAAACTATATTTTTTGCAAAATCGATAAGGTAATCTCCTGGATACAAATCAGGGTTATCTTGGGGAAATGTTTCGTTTAATTTTACTTCTCTAATTCTAAAGTATACGGATTTTGTAAAATTTATTATCTGGTTACCATAATCATTTACATAATACTCCCTTGTAACCTTGTGTTTATTAAATATTAACACATTTGATATGACATCGCCTAGAATAGCTCCTCGACAGTGACCAACATGCAAAGGTCCTGTAGGATTAGCTGATACAAATTCAACTAAATAATTATTTTTTTTCTCTTTCTCATTAATTCCAAATTTTTCTGCGTTATCTATTATTTCTTTAATAAAATTTGACCAAAAAGATAGCTTAAATTTAATATTTATGAAACCAGGTTTAGCAACGGATATGTTTTCTATTTGATCATCACTATTTTTTATTTCAGGTGCAAGTTTTTCTGCCAATTCTATTGGAGAGGTTTTATTTAGTTTAGATAAAACCATTGCAACATTAGTTGAAATATCACAATCAAATTTTGGAGGTGGTATTTCTGCATTAATACCATTGAAACTTTCTGGAACAATAAGTTGATTTTTTTTACTAAGTTCAAGAATAATTGATTTAATTTTATCTAAATATAATTCAAAAATATTCATTTATTATCGTTATAAAGGTTAATTGCGTATCTATCCGTCATACCAGATATAAAATCTGAAATAGCTCTATATTTGTCTTTAGTCAATTGATCTTTAGTAAGAAATTTTCTAGGATTTGATTTAATTATTTTGAATAATTTCTGAATTATCATTTTACCTCTTTGATTCTTATTAAGCACAGATTTATTGTCATACATTCTGTGTCTTAAAAATGATCTGATTTCTTGTTCTGAATTTTGTATTTTGTCTGAAAAAGAAACTATTAATTGATTTGATTTTGATACATCTTTAAATGACTTAATTTTAAATTTTTTAATATTTTTCTCTGTATTACTTAGTAAATCTCTTATCATAACATCAATTGAGTCTCTGATAATTTGATAAATAGAAATTTTATAATTTTTTTTATTAATTTTTTTTTTATATTTTTGATAAATATTTTTGAAAAAATCTAATTCAACTAATTCCTCAAGTTTAAATAAGTTTGCTTTAATTCCATCCTGAATATCATGGTTATTATAGGCAATATCATCTGATATAGCTGATATTTGAGCTTCTAATGATGGATATGTATTAAAATTAATTTTATTTTTGAAAACTTTTAAACCAATTAGTTTATTGATCATATTTAGATCATCTACTGGTCCATTGTGTTTTAAAAGTCCTTCTAAGGTTTCAAGAGTTAAATTTAATCCAGCAAATTTAAAATATTTATTCTCTAAAAACATTACTATTCTTAGTGTCTGAAGATTGTGATCGAAACCACCATAATTTTGCATACATTCATCTAAAGCATCCTCTCCAGCATGACCAAATGGAGTATGACCTAAATCATGAGCAAGACTTAAGGTTTCAGCTAAATCTTCATTCAAATTAAGATATTTTGCAATTGATCTTGCTATTTGAGCAACTTCAATTGAATGAGTAATCCTCGTTCTAAAATGATCCCCTTCTGTGTTAACAAATACTTGTGTTTTATGCTTTAATCTTCTAAATGATGCGCTGTGGATTATCCGATCTCTGTCGCGTTGAAAAGGAGATCTGTATTTTGAATTAGCTTCTTTATTAAGTCTGCCTTTACTTTTAAATACGCCTAACAAGGTGTCTTTTTTCATCCTTTAATTTAAATAATTAAGTATTATATTAGTAATATCAGTGTTCAGACATGATTAAAGAAATTAAATTTACGGATAAAGCGTTAAAACAAATAGATAATTTGTTGTCAAAAAAAGATAAAGGATCATTCTTTAGAATCGCTATTAAGGGTGGAGGATGCTCTGGTTTCCAATACGAATTTACTTTTGATAAATCTAAACAAGAAGATGATTTAAATTATCAAAATATTTTAATTGATAAAACTTCAGCTGATTTGCTTAAAGGATCTGAAGTTGATTATGTTTCTGAACTTATAGGTGAGCAATTCAAAATATCTAATCCACAAACCAAATCTTCATGTGGTTGTGGAGTTTCTTTCTCACTTTAATGCTCATTTCATCTTGGAATGTAAACTCGGTAAGAGCAAGAATTGAAAATATCAAAAGCTACTTATTAAAATATAAACCTGATATTTTAATGATGCAGGAAATCAAAACTGAGGATATTAATTTTCCATATGATGATTTTTCATCGATGGACTATGAAAGTCATGTATTTGGTCAAAAAAGTTATAATGGGGTGGCAATTATATCTAAAAAAAAATTAAAAAATGTCAAAACAGATTTAATTAAGGATAAGTTAAAACAGTCAAGAATAATTTCAGCTGAGTTTGAGCATAAGAAAAAAAATATACAATTAATTAATATTTACACCCCTAATGGTAATCCTGTTGATACAGAAAAATATGATTATAAAAAAGAATGGCTAGATCAATTAATAAAACAATTAAAAACTTTATCTAAAAAAAATTCAAATATTATTTTAGCTGGAGATTTCAATATAATCCCTTCAGCAGAAGATGTTTATAATGTTAAAAGTTTCGAAGACGATGCTTTATACCGACTTGAAATAAGAAAAAAATTTAGAGAAATGATTAATCTTGGTTTTAATGACGTCTACAGACATTTTTATGAAGATAAAGAAGGATATACATTTTGGGATTATATGAGAGGTGCATGGCAAAAAAATAATGGCATGAGGATTGATCATTTTTTAGTTTCAAATTCTATAATTGATCAAATTAAAGATATTAATATTAATAAAGATCCACGTGGAAGAGAAAAGCCTTCTGATCACACTCCAATTGAGATTAATTTAGCTTAAAGATTTAATTTTATTTACTAATTCTTCGTTAATATTTCTTGGACCAGTATCCATTCTATTCTTGTGACGTCTTTCTCCAGGTAATCTTACTTCACCCATTGATTTCATTTTTTCAAAAAATTCCTCAGCATGTTTTTGCCAATTAGTACCTGATGTTTTGTCTGGGTTAATGGCAAGAATAAATTCACCACCACTTGGGGGACCGCCATCATTATTGTCTTTGGCAGCAGTTTCAAAACTAAAATTATCTCCAACTAATGCACCAGCCATTAATTCTACCATCATTGCAATTGCAGATCCTTTGTAACCACCAAAGGGTAATAAAACTCCACCATCGGCAATTTCTCCTGGATCAGTTGTTTCCTTACCATCTTTTGTTAAACCAGTTCCAAGTGGAACTTTGTGCCCTTCTCTTTTAGCAACTTGAACTTCTCCCATCGCCATTGAAGCTGTTGCCATATCATAAACTACTGGTGTTTTACCTGGACGTGGCCAAGCAAATGAAATTGGGTTTGTTCCAAATAAAGGTTTTATTGCACCAGCAGGTGCTACAGCGGGCTTATAAGATGTACAAGCAAATGCTACCAAACCTTCCTCTGCTAATTTTTCTGTTTCAGGCCACATAGCAGCCATATGATGTGAATTATTTATTGCTAATACAGCAACTCCGTTTTCTCTTGCTGCTTTTGCTAATTCTGGCAAACCTTTATTTAAAACTACAGGTGCTAAACAATTATTACCTTCAACTTTTATTACAGATGGATATATTTTTTTTATCTCAGGTTTCCCTTTACCATTTATCTTTCCACCTTTAAGACCAATAACGTATGCTGGTAATCTAAATAAACCGTGTGATACAGAACCATCTCTTTCAGCATTCCTAATTAAGTCTGATAAAATTGATGATGTTTCATCATCACAACCATTTGCTAAAAGAGTTTTTTTTGCTAGTTCAAATATTTCGTCTAAAGTTAATGAAACTGTGCTCATTATTTTGATTTACATTTTTTACATAAACCAAAAAATTCTAAATTATATTTGCTATATTTCATACCAGAGCTATCAGCAAAATTAGATAGATATTTAGAAAGTTTTGTATTACTTATTTCAGATACATTTTCACAACTTTCACAAATCGAAAACGCTGTTGCTTTTGAGATTTGACAGCTAGAATTTTGACACGCGATAAAAGCATTTCTGCTTTCAATTTTATGAATTTTTCCAATTTCAACTAATTTATCTAATGCTCTATAAACTTGTAATGGAGCTTTAATTCCTTTTTTTTGTACATTAAAAAGAATTGAGTATGCCTTCATTGGCTCCGGTGATTTATCTATTAAATCAAAAATAATTTTTTGGTTTCTTGATAAAGTTTGTTGTTTTTGCATTTTAATATTTTCTATAATACTTCATTAATTTTTCAATTGAATCGTTTGTTTAATTTTAAGTAATGAAATTATAAAGAGTAATAGTGCAGCAGTTATTATTGAAGGACCAGATGGTGTATTAAACTCTAAAGAAGAAAATAGTCCAATAAACACTGATAACAAGCCTCCAATTATCGAAAAAACAACCATCTTTTGAGGAGTATCTGAGATATTTCTAGCCATAGCAGTTGGAATAATTAACATTCCTGTGATCAACAAAACACCAACTAATTTAATTGAAATCGCAATTATAGCTGCCAGTAAAATTGTAAAAATTGCTTTGGCTCTATCTGGATTTAAACCTTCGGCTTCAGCTAATTCATAATTAACGGTTGAGGCAAACAACGGTTTCCAAATAAATTTTAAAACTAATAATATCAATCCTCCTCCAAACCAAATAATAATAAGATCATTCTTGTCAACGGCTAAAATATCTCCAAACAAAAGCCCCATTATATCAAATCTAATAAATGTTAAAAAACCAATTACAACTAAACCAACTGCCAACGATGAGTGAGCAAGCAAACCAAGTAAAGCATCACTAGGTAGATTAGTTTTTCTTTGAAGATGTATTAAAATTAAGGCAATTAATGATGAAATTAAAAATATTGAGACAGCAATATTAAATTCCATAGAATAAGCAATTGTTACACCAAGCAAAGCAGAATGAGCAAGAGTATCTCCAAAATAAGAAAGCCTTCTCCAAACAACAAAACAACCTAGTGGGCCAGTAACTAGAGCAATGCCAATCCCTGCAATTAACGCTCTTATAAAAAAATCATCTAACATATTAATTTTTTTTTATTTCTCCATCGGTAGTGTGAACGTGATCATGTTTATGTTCATATATTGTAAGTGTTTTTGAAGCTTGTTCACCAAATAAAGCCTTGTACTCTTTATTAAAAGCAACCTCTGTTGGACTTCCACAACAACACACATGTCCATTTAAACAAACAACATAATCAGTCGCACTCATTACAGTATGAAGATCATGAGATATTAATAAGATTCCACAATTTAAATTTGCAGATATTTTTTTTATCAATTCATACATTTCAATCTCACCTGTAAAATCAACTCCTTGGACTGGTTCATCGAGGACAAGTAATTCTGGTTTTTTTGATATAGCTCTTGCTAATAATACTCTTTGAAATTCTCCACCAGACAAATTTCCTAAATTTTTATTTTTAAGATGATATACACCAGTTGATTTTAGTGCTTCATCCACAACGTCATCACTAAGTTTATCTGTTAAAAGCATAAAATCATTAACTCTTAACGGTAACGTCCAATCTATTGAAATTTTTTGTGGGACATATCCAATTTTGTTTGTAAATTTTTCAACCTGACCTTCTATACCTTTATAAAATCCAAGAGCTATTTTAGCAGTTGTACTTTTGCCTGAACCGTTTGGTCCTATTAGGGTAACAATTTTACCCTTTTCAACAGTAAAAGATACGCCTTCAACAAGCCATTTATTATTTTGCTTATATCCAGCATTATCTAATTTTACTAAAATATTATTTTCAATGCTCATAAAAATCTTGACATGTAAATGTTATATTATTACATAGTGTTATATTATAACAACCAATAAAATATTTTAATTATGACAAACCTAAAAAAAATACCTTTTATCTTTTCAATATTATCATTATTGACATTTTTTACACCAACTAACGCTGATATTAAAGTAGTTGCATCTATTAAGCCCATACATTCTCTTGCAAGCTATCTTATGGATGGTGTTGCTAAACCTGATTTAATAGTCGATGGTTACGCATCTCCACATGGATTTGCAATGAAGCCATCACATGCAAAAATGTTACAAAATGCTGACTTAATTTTTTGGGTTGGAGAGGATTTGGAAAATTTTTTAGAAAAACCGTTAAAATCAATTGCAAAAAAAGCAGAAAAAATTGAATTAATGGAAATCAAAGGATTGCAAGTATTAAAATTTAGAGAAAGAAATATTTTTGATGATCATGACGATCACGGACATGACGATCATGACGATCATGGTAAAAAAGAAGATGATCACGACGATCACGATCATGATGACCATGGCAAAAAGGAAGATGACCATGACGACCACGATCATGATGACCATGGTAAAAAAGAAGATGATCACGACGATCACGATCATGATGACCATGGCAAAAAGGAAGATGACCATGATGATCATGGACATGACGATCACGGTAAAAAAGATGGTCACGATGATCATGACGACCATGATGGACATGAAGGACACCACCACGGTGAATTTGATCCACACATTTGGTTAGATCCTGTGAATGCCAAAGTTATATTAAAGGAAATGGCTGAACACTTAATTGAAAATGATTCAAAAAACAAGGCTACTTATAAAAGTAACTTGAAAAAAGCTCTTAATGATATTGATAAGCTTACTGCAGACGTTAAGGCTGAGTTAAATAAGAGTGTTGCTTCAATTGTATTTCATGATGCATATCAATATTTTGAAGAAAGATTTAACGTAAATATTTTGGGTGCTTTCACAGTCAACACAGATGTGATGCCGGGGGCAGAGCAATTAAAAGAAATTAGAGAAGTAATCGAGCATGATAAAGTTGCATGTGTATTTTCAGAGCCACAATTTAACCCTGATATTATTAAAGCTGTTGCAAAAGACATGAATATTAAAACTGGAGTAGTAGATCCTTTAGGAGCTACTTTAAATCCAGGAAAATCGTTATACTTTGATTTAATAAGAAATATGTCTGCATCCTTTAAAGGTTGTTAATCGTTATTAATGGAAAACAAGCACCAAGTACCTGTTACTGTCTTAACAGGTTTTCTTGGTGCTGGAAAAACTACACTTCTTAATAGAATTCTTACAGAACAGCACGGTCAAAAGTACGCTGTTATTGTAAATGAATTTGGTGAACAAGGTATTGATAATGACCTTGTAGTGGATGCTGACGAGGAAGTTTTTGAAATGAACAATGGCTGTATATGCTGCACAGTCAGAGGTGACCTAATTAGAATTCTTAGTGGGTTAATGAAGCGAGCTGATAAACTTGATGCAATTATAGTTGAAACAACAGGTTTAGCAGATCCAGCTCCTGTAGCTCAAACCTTCTTTGTAGATCAAGATGTAGCAAATAAAACAAAGCTAGATGCAATTGTTACAGTTGCTGATGCAGTTCATCTAAGCTCACAAATTGAAGATCATCACGAAGCTGAGGAACAAATTGCTTTTGGTGATGTAATATTACTAAACAAAATAGATCTTGTGAAAGATGAGAATATAGACGTAGTAACAAAGAGAATTCGTAAAATTAATCCTTTTGCTAAAATTATTAAAACAACAAAATGTGGAGCACCACTAAAGGAAATTCTTAATCTTGATGCTTTTAGTTTAAAACGTATTTTAGAGGTAGAACCAGATTTTCTTGAGTCAGATCATGATCATGAACATGATGATGATGTTACAAGTTTATCATTCGTATCTGACAAACCTCTAGACATGGAAAAATTTCAAAACTGGTTTGGAAAACTTTTGCAGACAAAAGGTCAAGATATTATGAGAACTAAAGGAATACTTGATTTCAAAGGTGAAAATGATCGATATGTATTTCAAGGTGTTCATATGTTGATGGACGCTTCTCCAATGGGAAAATGGCCAGACGATAAAGAACGTAGCTCTAGACTAGTGTTTATTGGACGTAACCTAGAAACCATGAATTTAAAAGAAGGATTTGAAGCCTGTAAATCAGAATGACAACTGATTTAAATCAATTTCCACAGTTAGATAAAACTAAATTTGAGCAAAGAGGAATTCAGTTAGAAATTGGAGTTCCAGTAACCTGCGCAGTTTCAATTGGTAATTATATAGCTGCTGGTTTTGGCGATGGTACTATAAGAATTTTCAGTTCTGGAGAAAAACACAAAACTTTGAAGGCTCATAAAGGTGTGATTCTTTGTATGGCAAAGGATGGTGATAACATTTTAACTGGTGGTGATGATGGTTATTTTTTAAAAATTTCACTTAACGGAGAAATAAATGAAGTTACAAACTTTGGTTCACGATGGGTAGATCATGTTGCAGCACATAATGGAAACCTAGTTTGTTCTTCGGGTAAGGTAGTTTATTATTGGGATAAAAATAAAAAAGAACCAAAATCTTTAAATCATGATAGTACAATTGGAGGTTTGGCATTTGATGCTAAAGGAAGACGGTTGGCTGTATCTAGATACGGAGGTGTTACAGTTTGGAAAAAAGATTACAGCAATAAGTGGAAATCAACAAAATTAGATTGGAAAGGTTCTCACAATAAAGTGAGTTTTAGCCCAGATGGTAAATACTTGGTAACATCCATGCAAGAAAATGTACTTCGTTGCTGGCGATTAAAAGATAAGCTTGATTTTGCTATGTCAGGATATGGCTCAAAAGTCAAAAGTTTTGCATTTATTGATGACACAAGTTACTTGGCAACATCAGGAGCAATAGATGCAATATGTTGGCCTTTTGACGGTGAGGGACCTATGGGACGCACACCTATTTGTGTTCCTTATGTAGGTAATAATCAAGTTACATTTATAGAACGATTCCCTGATGAAAAAGCAATTTTTGCTGGTTTGAGTGATGGTTCTGTTTTTTTATCTCAAATTGAAAATGAGAATAACACTATAATAATTAGGAGTTTCACAGGTTCTGAAGTTAGTGCGATCGTAATGACTGACGATAAATCAAGTATATTTATTGGTGACATGAGTGGAAATACTTTGTGGACTTCAATTTGGGATCAATAAAAAAATGTTTAATAAAAAAAAACCAAATTTAGAAACAATTCAGAATATAAAAAATTATTTTATAAAAAAATATGAAATACCAGAAAGTACAATTTTAAGCATTGCAGAATTAAATTGTCATGAACCTGATTGTCCACCTACTGAAACAGTTATAACTTCTAGATCAATTGATGGAACTACGAAAAACTGGAAAATTCATAAACCTATTGAAGAGATTAGTGAAAAGGATGTTAAGGATTTAGAAAATAACAACCATTAATTGAGGAAATTAAATATTATAATAATTATAAATGTGCTAAAATTAAGTTAAATAATTTAAACTTAATATTATATCTTACCATTATGAAAATCAGTATTGGAGACAAATTAGAGGAAATTACACTACCAGATCAAAATGGTAATTCATTTAATTTATCTCAGACGTTGGGAAAAAAAGTCTTATTAACTTTTTATAGAATTGCTGGTTGTAGCTTCTGCAATCTAAGACTTAATGAAATTAGTAAGAAATTTGGTGAACTTGGAAATAACTTTACACATGTTGGAATATTTCATTCACCAGTAGATAATTTAAAATTGTATATGGATAAACATAAAAATTTACCATTCACAGTGTTAGCAGATGAAAATTTTGAATATTTCCAAAAATATGAAATTGAGAGATCAGTGAGTAAAACACTTAACGCAATGTTGTTTAAAGCACATAAAATTATTCCTGCTATGATAAAAGGATATATTCCTACAAGAATAAAAGGTCATTTAGATATAGCTGTAACTGACGTCCTAATTAATGAGGATGGTGTAGTTCAAGATGTTTATTATGCTAAAAAGGACATTGCAGATCATTTTGAATTTGAAAAAATTAAGCAGTTTGCACTTAACTAAATAAATAATGAAAATTGAATATTATTTTAGTGTCTTGTCTCCATTTACTTATCTAGGTGCTGATAGATTTACAAAAATAGTTAGCAAATATAATTTAGAAGTCATAGAAAAACCACTTGATTTAGTTGGTGAAATTTTTCCAAATACTGGAGGATTACCAGTTCCTAAAAGACACCCTGCTAGACAAAAGTACAGACTTTTAGAAATGGAGAGAATTTCAAATAAATTAGGTTTGCCAATAATTAAACAGCCAAAATTTTTTCCACCTAGTGATCCACATTTGCCAGCAAAATTTGTAATCGCTTCAAATAAAATGGGAAATAAACTTCTTTTTGGAAATGAGTGTTTAAAATATTTATGGTCTATGGATAAAGATCTTTCAGATCACAAAATACTTCAGGAAATTTGTGAAAAATTAAATTTAAATTTTGAGGAAATGAAGAACTTAGCTTTAACTGACGAAGTAAACATTGAGTACCAAAAAAATTCAAAAGATGCAGTTAATAACCATGTATTTGGTGCTCCTTCATATGTCTTAAATAACGAGATTTTTTGGGGTCAAGATAGATTGGATTATCTTGAAGATGCATTAAAAAAATAATTTAAAATTACTAAATTTTATTAATAATTTAATTAAACATTGTATTTTTTATAAGAAGATTTATTTTTATTTATAATCTACATTTATGAATGATTTAAATTTATTTAAAAAAAATGGCTTTCTCGTTAAAGAAAATCTAATTTCTCAAACAAAGATAAATAAAATTAATAAAATTGTTAATGAAATAATTTCTAAAGAAAAAAAGAAAAAAAATGGTAATGGTGCAAATGGAACTCAATCTTACAATAATTACCATTTTGTCTACAATTCAGGCTCTTCTAATAATAAAGAAATTTTAAGACTTAATAATCCTCAGAACAGACATAAAATCTTCTATGATTTATCTAGAGATAAAAGAATTATATCTATAGCTAAAAAATTATTAGGTGGAACAGTGAGATTTCATCTAGGTAAATTAAATTTTAAGCTTCCAAATAAGAAAAAAGGTAGTGAAATTGGATGGCACCAAGATTGGGCTTTTTACCCTCATACAAACGATGATTTAATTACAGTTGGTATATATTTAGATGATTGCTATGAAAAAAACGGGCCGCTTAAAATAATAAAAAAATCACACAAAAAGAAATTGTACAGCCATCACAGCAAAGAAAATTTTTTTGTTGGAAAAATAGATACTAAGAAAAATAGAATAGGAACTAAGGATAGTGTTTCCATAACTGGAACGGCTGGAACAGTAGTATTTTTTCATTGTAGATCAGTTCATGGGTCTGGACACAATCAAATGAATAACTCAAGACCCTTAATTTTATTTGGATATAGAGCTTGTGATGCGTGGCCATTAATCAATGATGGAAATCCTCATCCTGAGGTTGATTTGGAAAATTATGACAAAAATATAATTGTAGGAAATAAATCAATAAAACCAAGATTGACTAAAGTTCCAACCATAATCCCACTGCCAAAGAAGAAACATTATGTTTCGATTTATGAGCTTCAAAAAAATTGAATTATAAATTTAAGATTTTAGTTTCATTTATAATTGTAATAAATTCGTAAAAAAAATTACATATAGAGGAGACTATGTTTATCAAAAAATATTTAAAATGGATTAGTACAGCTCTTGTTTTAACAGGAATATTGTTAACTAATTTAAATATCTACCCTATCAATATTTACTTTCATGGATTAGGAGTTGTCGGTTGGACCATTGCAGGATTTTTATCAAAAGATAAGGCTATTTTAACCAACTTTGGATTACAAATACCATTGTTTGTAATTGGAGTTTATAAAATTATATTTTAAAGATTTTCTTAAATTAGTGAATAACCAGAGGATCTTACAGTTCTAATAAGTTCTTTTTTATTTTGGATATTAATTGATTTTCTTAATCTTCTGATATGAACATCAATAGTTCTGCTTTCAACATTTATATTATTGGGCCAAACATTTTCTAAAATCTGATCTCTAGAATAAACTCTCTTTGGATTTACCAAAAAAAATTCTAGTAACCTAAATTCCGTAGGTCCAAGTTGTATTTCTTTTTTATCTCTGTAAACTCTTTTTTCAATCCTATCTAAAACTAAATCTTCAAACTCTAAATTATCAGATACAGTGTTAGGGTTAGATCTTCTTAAAACAGCTTTAATTCTAGCCATAAGCTCATTAAAACTAAATGGTTTAGTTAAATAATCATCAACACCGCTATCTAAACCTTTTATTTTATCTTCCTCTTCGCCTTTAGCGGTTAACATAATTACAGGTAAATTTTTGATACTATTGTCTTTTCTAATATTTTTACAAATTTCAATACCGGAGAGATCAGGCAGCATCCAATCTAATAAAAGTAAATCTGGCTGAAATTTTTTTAATTCTTTTAAGCCATCATTGCCATTTACTGATGATGAAACTATAAAACCATTTTTTTCTAGATTATGTTGAACTAATTGAATTATTGAAGGTTCGTCCTCAATAATAAATATTTTGCCATTCATTTTATTGCTGAATAACTTTTCCTTTAGGTCTGCTTCCTTTTAAATATTCACCTTTAATTAAAAAACATATTGACTCGGCAATATTTGTTATATGATCACCTGCTCTTTCAAGATTTTTTGTTGCAAAAATCAAATGTGTTGAAAAGTCTAAATTCTTTTTATCTTTAGAGAGAAAATCAATTACACTTTCCATAGCAATATAAGTAAGGTCATCTACTTGTTCGTCTTTTTCCCACACTTCTTTTGCTTTATCATAATTTTTGTTAACATAACTATCGAGTACATCATTTAACTGCTTTATAACTAAATCACCTAGTCTTTTTAAATTACCTAAAAGTTCCTCAGGTAAATCTAATGGAAGGGGTTTGACTTTTTTTGCATTACTTTTAGATAAATCTCCAATTCTTTCTAAATCTTGAGATATTTTTAATGAGCTAATTGTTTCTCTTAAATCAATTGCCATTGGCGCTCTCTTTACCAACAATGTCATTATTTGAGTATCAATTTTAGATCTAAATTTATTTATTTCATCATCACTTTTAATAATTTTATCAATTGAATCTTTATCAACTTTAATTACCGCATCCATTGAATCAACTAATTGAGACTCTGTTAAACTTCCCATTTTTATGACAGAGTCTATTAAGTACCTTAATTCTTCTTCATAAGATTTTACTGTGTGTTCATTGCTCATAATTTATCCAAATCTACCTGTAATATAGTCTTGTGTCATTTTATTGTCAGGATTTTTAAAAATTTTCTCTGTTTTGCCTACTTCGATTAATTTACCAAGGTGAAAAAACCCTGTTTTCTGCGAAACTCTAACTGCCTGTGCCATTGAATGCGTCACAATTACAATAGTGTAAGTTTTTTTTAGTTCATCAATTAATTCTTCAATTTTTGCCGTTGCAATAGGATCTAGAGCAGAACAAGGTTCGTCCATTAATATAACTTCAGGATTAACAGAAATTGCTCTAGCAATACAAAGACGTTGTTGTTGACCACCAGAAAGACCAGTTCCAGGTTCATCGAGTCTATCTTTAACTTCTTCCCACAATGCAGCTTTTTTTAAACTATTTTCTACGATTTCATCTAATTCACTTTTAGTTTCACCTTTTCCATGAATTTTTGGACCATAAGAAATATTATCATATATGCTTTTTGGAAATGGATTTGGTTTTTGAAAAACCATTCCTACTCTTTCTCTTAAAGATACTACATCTAAATTTTTATCGTTGATTTCAACACCATCTATTTCAATGTTTCCAGATACTTTACAAATATCGATTACATCATTCATTCTGTTTATACATCTAATAAAGGTAGATTTTCCACATCCTGATGGCCCAATTAAAGCAGTAACTTCTTTTTCGTTTAAATCTAAATTCACATCAAACAAAGCTTGTTTTTCTCCATAATAGACATTTAGATTTTTAGATTTTATTTTTACATTATTCATTAGTTCCATCTTTTCTCAAATTTTTGTCTTAAGTATACTGCTAAAAAATTCATTACAATCAAAAAACTTAATAACATCATAATAGTGGCTGATGTTTTTTCAACAAACCCTCTCTCAGCAGACTCTGACCATAAATAGACTTGTACGGGTAAAGATGAAGAAGGATCAATTGGTGTTGATGGAATATCAACAACAAAAGCTACCATTCCTATCAAAATTAATGGAGCTGTTTCTCCTAATGCTTGTGCTAATCCAATAATAGTTCCTGACAAAGTACCAGGTAAAGCTAAAGGAACTACATGATGAAATACAGATTGAAATTTTGATGCACCTACTGCTAACGCACCTTCTCTTATTGATGGCGGTACCGCCTTCAAAGAAGCCCTACAAGGAATTATTATTCTAGGTAAAGTCATAAGCGCCAAAGTGATACCAGCTACCAGAGGAGTAGATCTTGGTAATTGAATTGTAGCTAGAAGTATTTGAAGAGCCAATAAACCATAAACAATTGAAGGTACAGCGGCCAAGTTATTAATATTTATTTCTATGAAATCAGTTATTTTATTTTTAGGTGCAAATTCCTCCAGGTAGATCGAAGCTAATACTGCTACTGGGAATGCCAATAATAAACAAATTAAAATACTATAAAAAGAACCTACAAGAGCACCACCTATACCAGCTATTTCTGGATCTCTTGAGTCTCCATTTTTAAAAAAGTAATTATTAAAATTTTTAGTGATTGTTTTATTTTCTACTAAGACATCGTAAATTTCTAACTGGAAATTGGAAATTCTTCTCCTGTCTTCAGGTAAATCTCTTGGATAATTCCCCTTATGTAATTGATCAATATCATCTGAGGCCGTGATTTCTAAATTAATTTTTTTACCGATTAAATTTTTATTATTTAAAAAAGCTTTTTTTATTTCAATTTCAGCATCAGTTGTAAAAAGTTCTATAAGCGCATCTTCTTCATCCATGTTTTTTGCTGGATATACCTTTAGCAAACTTTCTATCGTAATATCAAAAAAGTCAGCCTCTAATATTTCTTCTTCGGATGCCCCAGGTTCCAATTCAAGAAGATCTTTATCATAGAAAACCTCAACATTTATTGCTGTTTTCATAAATGCAGAACTACCTTTAGAAAAAATGTTATGCACTAAAATCAAAACAAATAACAAAGCGAAAAAAATTGATGCTAGACCATAAAACCTAAATCTTTTTTCTGCATTATGTCTTTTCTTTAGTCTTTGTTCTTTAGTCATACTTTTCTCGATATTTTTTAACAGCTCTTTGAGCAATGTAATTCAAAATTAAGGTTGCAATAAATAATGTTAACCCTAGAGCAAATGCAGATTGTGTTTTAGGGCTATCAAACTCTTGGTCACCAACTAAAATCATAACTATTTGAGTTGTGATTGTTGTGGTTGATTCAAGAGGATTTATAGTAAGGTTTGCAGCTAGACCCGCAGCCATCACAACGATCATAGTTTCACCTATTGCTCTTGAGACTGCTAAAAGAATAGAACCTATTATTCCCGGTAAAGCCGCAGGTATAACTACTTTTTTAATTGTTTCAGATTTTGTAGCACCAATTGCATATGAACCATCTCTAAGTGATTGAGGGACAGAATTAATTACATCATCTGATAAGGATGAGACATACGGTATGATCATTATACCCATTATCAATCCTGCTGCCAAAGCACTTTCTGATGAAACTGTTAAACCAAAATTTTCTCCAATTTGTCTAAAAAAAGGTCCAACTGTTAAAGCTGCAAAAAAACCATAAACAACAGTTGGAATACCTGCTAAAATTTCGATTATTGGTTTTGAAATCCTTCTAATTTTTAATGAGGCGTATTCTGCCATATAAATTCCTGAAAAAAGTCCAATTGGAACTGCAACTAACATTGCTATGAATGCAATAAAAGTTGTTCCAGCAATTAAAGGAATAAAACCGAAAGCATCCTTTAATTCTTCAAATTCTGCTGCAGTAATTGAAGAGGCATCTCTTACAAAAGCTCTTTGTGGGCTCCAATTTGTTCCAAATAAATAATCAAAAATATTAATTACAGAAAAAAATTTAATACTTTCAAATAATAATGAAAAAATTATTCCTAGTGTTGTTAAAATTGCAATAAGAGATGATACAAACAATAAGCCTTTTAATATAATTTCTACATCATCTCTTGCTTTATTATTTTTGTTAATTTTTTTTAAGGAATAAATTACCGATACTATTACTATAGCAAAAATTAGTACAACTTTTGAATTTGTAAAAAGATTAATAAATTTTGCATAAGCAAGTGCGCTTTCTCTTAAAATACTGTCAATATCACCAAAATAAGTTCCTAAATGAATAGCTTTGATTTTTTCATAAATTAAATTAGCCTCATTTTTGTCATTAAAAATAGCCCCTTGATTTGCTGCAGTTTCAATTATTATTGATTTAATTATTACAGGCTCAAATAATGACCATATTAATAAAAAAACTAGAGAAGGAATTGAACACCATAAAACAAGGTAATATCCATAAAATTTAGGTAATGCATTTAATTTTATATTTTTTTCGATTGCAATACTTTTAGTTTTTGACCTTCCATAAAAAAATAATGATAGAGAAAATATTGTTATTAAAAATATTAGAACGAAGTTCATTCGAGGTTTCTATAACTTTAAAATGTTACATTTTTGTTACAAACTAACTCTGAAATTGAAATTAAATAAAAGGCCAGTATTTACTGGCCTTTTATTGGGGGTAAGTTTAAATTTATTTGATACTTATTGTGTTTAAATCTAAAGCAGCTGTTCTTGTTATTTGGTATTCTTCAGATGCTAAAGGGACTAATCCTATTTTCGCTAAGTAACCTCTGTTACTCATAGCTTTTTTAGAAGTGAACTCTTTTAAAAATTCCTGAATGCCAGGAATTACACCTATGTGAGCTTTTTTAACATAAAAAAACAAAGGTCTTGCTATCGGATAAGAGTAATCTTGAATACCTTCTAAAGATGGTTGAACTCCTTCAACAGAGGATGCTTTAACCTTATCTTTATTAGCAACTAGATAACTATAACCAAAAAAACCAAAAGCATCAGGGTTAGATGTAAGTTTTTGTACAATTAAAGTATCATTTTCACCTGCTTCTACAGCGTAACCATCTTCTCTAATTTTAGTACATTCTTTTTTAGCTTTATCACCAAATAAAGATTTAGCAGTTTTTGTACATCCTTTAACCATTACAAGAGAATTCCATGCGTCTCTAGTACCAGAAGTTGGAGGAGCAACTAAAATTTCAATTTTTTTATTAGGAAGACTTGCATCTATATCACTCCATTTTTTGTATGGATTTTCAACAAGTTTACCATCAACATCAACTTTAGCAGCTAAAGCTCTCCACAATTGCTCTTTTGTAAAATCTTCATCTGGAGCACTAACAGCATGTGCAAATGAAATTCCATCATTGCCTACCACAATTTCAATAATTTCGGAAACTCCATTTTTTTCACATAAAGTTTTTTCCTTAGGTTTAATTGCTCTTGAAGCATTAGTAATATCTGGATGATTAGCACCAACTCCAGCACAGAATAATTTCATTCCACCACCAGTTCCTGTACTTTCAATAACTGGTGTTTTGAATTTTCCACTTTTACCAAACTTTTCTGCAACTACTGTTGCATAAGGGTAAACAGTTGATGACCCCACTATTTTGATTTGATCTCTTGAGTAACTTGATGTCGTAAAACCAATTACTAAAAGAAAGCCTATAAATATACTTGTTAATTTATTCATATTTCTCCTTGTTAAATTCATAATGCAAAACTAAATAATTCTGATTCTTTAATACTTTATTAAAGGCAGGTTAAACTTTTGTTACAAAGACTAACTTTTTAGTTGAATTACAAAGGATTAAATTTGATGTCTATTGTAGTTCCTTTATTTTCAATACTATTAATGTCCATCTCAGCTCTATGTTGTGAGACTAAATGTTTTACAATGGCTAATCCAAGACCAGTACCACCTACACTTCGGCTTTTACTTGGATCAACTGTAAAAAATCTCTCAGTGATTCTATGTATAGACTCTTTTGGAATACCTATTCCCTGATCTGCTACTGAAACAGTGTTATACTCACCATCTTTTTTAGCAGTGATTGTAATTTCTTTATTTTTATCACTGTATTTGATTGAATTATCTATAAGATTAGTAAAAATTTCTATTAATTTATCTCTATCACCAATTATTTTAAAATTATCAGTTTTATTAAATTTAATACTAATATTATTTTTACTAATTATTTTTTCATAAGTTTTAATAACATAATCAATCAATTCTATAAGATCTATTTCATGCGTTGGTCGTATATGTTCCTGTAATTCAATTTTAGATAATGACAATAAATCTCTAATTAAATTTTCCATTCTCTCAGATTGAGAGCTCATTACTGGTAATAAATTAGTTACTTCCGAATTCTTTTTTAAATCTGAATTATTTTCAAATGTTTCAAGTCCCATTTTAATGGATTGTAGAGGTGTTCTTAGCTCGTGTGATACGTTAGCCACAAAATCAGATTTTAATTGTTGGAATTTATGAAATTCAGTTAAATCCCTTATAAATAAGACACAACACACTTCATCAAAAAAAAGATTATTCTGATCAAGGTAAATGGTTATATTTAATCTTTGAACTGCTTGATTTCTAATTTCAATTTCAAGATCTGAAATATTGTTACCCTCAAATGATTTATCAATTGAACTTAAAAGATCAGGGTTTCTTAAAAAGCCACTTATATTCTCATCTAATTTTATCTGAAATAATTTATTAGCAGAGTTGTTGCTAAAAAGAATTTTCTTACCTTTGTCTAAAATTATTATTCCCTCAGGAATATAATTTAATAAATCATAAATATTTTTTCTATAGTCTTTATTTTCTACAACTTTAATTTGATCATTATTATCTTTAGTTTCAGTTTTAATACCTAATACTTTTTCTTTTTTTAATAACAGGTAAGTAAGAAGAACAATTATTACTAATAAAATTATTGTTAATAACTCCATTACTTCACTCTACCATAAACATCTTGATATCTAACAATATCACTTTCTTTTAAAATTGAGCCAACTTGAGCTTCGATAATTTTTACAGGTTTTTTTCCTGAGTTTTGAACTCTATGGATTGCTTCTAATGGAATGAATATATTTTCACCTGGCTTTTTAATTATAATATCTTTATTAAGAGTTATTTTTGCATTTCCTTGTGTGACCAACCAATGTTCAGCTCGGTGATGGTGTTTTTGTAAACTCAAAATACCTTTTGGTTTTACATATAACTCTTTAATTAAAAACTCTTTGCCCTCAAATAAATTCGTGTATCTACCCCATGGACGGTAATAGACATTTTTTTTCTTAATATATTTGTTTTTATTTTTGTCATACATCTTCAAAATTTCTTTCCAACTACCAAGATCTGACCAAGGAATGTCTAATTTGATAGCGTTAATTTGTTTAGTTTTTTCTAGAATTGCATAATCAAATGATTTGGCAGTCGCTTTTATGAATGAAGCTTTATTTAGATAATATGTATTAGCCTTATATTTTGCTTTGCTAACTGCATCTAAACAATTTCTGTAAGTTTTGGGCTGATATTTTTTAAAGTTATTAATAATAGAATCTTTTCTAAGATAAAACATTCCAGAATTCCAATAGCCTTTATTCTTTATAATTTGTTTGGCCTTAGCTTCTTTTGGTTTTTCAATAAATCTAGTTACTTTATTAATATTACCTTTGTTTTTTTTAGTTAAAAAATAACCATATTCGCTAGATGGTGAGCTTGGTTTTATCCCAAATATAAATATATTTTGATCACTTAAATTCTTTTTGTTTTTATTAATAGCCTTATTAAAAATACTCATCTTTTCAATTAAATGATCTGCTGAAAAAAACATTAAAGGTTGATTGTCTGGAATGTCTTTAATCAAAGCCGTACTTAATATAGCTGGTGCAGTGTTTCTTTTGGCTGGTTCTACAACAATTTTATATTTGTTTATTTTGTTTTTTCTTAAATGCTGTTTTACTTTGCTTAAGTATTTCTTATTTGTACTAATAATTGGAGTGTCGAAAATTGATGCTTTAGTTCTCTCAAGTGTTTTTCCAAGTAAAGTCCAATTACCAAAATCAATAAACTGTTTTGCTTGATGATTTTTTGTATTTGGCCAAAGTCGAGTTCCAGCACCTCCACATAAAATAACTGGACGAATTTTCATTAAATCTCTGAATAATCCTTAACTTCTTTTTTCTTACCTGGGTGTGTTGGTGCTCCTAAATATGCTGGTCCAACTGTTTGTGCATATTTCCATAAAGTACCAGATCCAAAATCTGATTTTCTAGCCTTCCATTTTCTTTTTCTTGCAGCTAATTCTTTTTTAGAAAGCCTTACATTGATCGTTCCTTTTTTTGCATCGATATCAATAATATCTCCAGTACGTAAAAGCCCTATAGGACCCCCTAGAGCGGCCTCAGGGCCCACGTGACCGACACAAAAGCCCCTTGTGGCTCCAGAGAACCTACCATCAGTAATAAGGGCTACTTTCTCCCCTTTTCCCTGTCCATAAATTGCACTTGTTGTAGATAACATTTCTCTCATACCTGGACCTCCAACGGGTCCTTCGTATCTAATTATAATTACATCACCATCATTATACTTTTTGCTTTGAACAGCTTTCATTGCACTTTCCTCATTTTCAAAACATCTTGCTTTACCGGTAAATTGTAATTTTTTAAGTCCTGCAACTTTAACAATTGCACCTTCTGGTGCTAAGTTTCCTTTTAATCCAACAACACCGCCTGTTGGTGATAATGGATTTTTATAAGATCTCATTACTTTTTGTTTTGGATTAAATTTAATTCCTTTTAAATTTTCCTTCATAGTTTTTCCAGTTACTGTCATACAATCACCATGAATATATCCACCTTCATATAAAGTTTTTAATAACATTGGAACACCGCCTGCTAACCACATATCTTTTGCAACATATTTTCCACCTGGTTTTAAATCTGCAAGATAAGGTGTTCTTTTGAAAATTTTAGCAACATCCATTAAATCAAATTTAATTCCTGCTTCGTTTGCAATAGCAGGTAAATGTAATCCTGCATTTGTAGAACCACCAGTTGCAGCAACAACTGTTGCAGCATTTTCTAATGCTTTTCTTGTAACAATGTCTCTTGGTTTAATTCCTTTTTTCAAAAGGTTCATAACCGTTTTACCACTAGCTTTTGCGTATTTATCTCTTTCTTCGTATGGAGCTGGTGTTCCAGCAGAATAAGGAAGTGCTAATCCAATTGCTTCAGATACACATGCCATTGTATTTGCTGTGAATTGTCCTCCACAAGCGCCTGCACTTGGACAAGCAACTAATTCTAATTTTCTAAGTTCTGCAGCGGACATTTGACCTGTTGAATGTTTTCCAACCGCCTCAAATACATCTACAACTGTTACGTCTTTTCCTTTATATTTGCCTGGAAGGATTGATCCACCATATATAAATACACTTGGTACATTTAATCTAACCATAGACATCATTAAACCTGGTAAAGATTTATCACATCCAGCAATACCAACTAATGCATCATAACAGTGACCTCTAACAGTAAGTTCAGCTGAGTCGGCAATTACTTCTCTAGATATTAATGAAGACTTCATTCCCTCATGACCCATTGCAATACCATCAGTAACGGTAATTGTACAAAATTCTCTTGGAGTTCCACCATTTGCTTTAACTCCTTTTTTAACTGATTGAGCTTGTCTCATTAGCGCAATGTTACAAGGGGCTGCCTCATTCCATGTGGAAACGACACCAACAAAGGGTTTTGCTACATCTTTCTCGGTTTCGCCCATAGCATAATAAAATGATCTGTGTGGAGCTCTATCTGCCCCTAATGATGTATGTCTGCTTGGAAGTTTCTTTTTGTTAAATTTAGCCATTATATACCCTTTATTGTTACTGATATTTTCTCAATATCATTCTTTAAATTATTATAATTATTTTTTTCTTGTTCAACAATCTCTTTTGGAGCTCGATCTACAAAACTCTTATTCTCCAATCTTTGAGATATTTTGTTCATCTCTTGCTCTAATCTACTTTGTTTATTTATTAAATTTTCTTTTATTAATTTTAAATCAACATCTTTATCAAAATAAATCTTAAACAAATCTCCAGAAACAACCATTGTAGCAGCTGGTTTATCTAAATCCTTATCTAATATACTATTTATTCTGCCTAGTTTTTTTAGAATAATTTCATTTGTATTAATAAAATCTTTTTGATTTTTGTTAATATTACTTATTGATACATCAATAAATGAGCCTGGGCTTACATTTAGCTCATTTTTAAATGATCTAATCTCTGAAATAATGTTAATGATATTTTCAACCTGTTCGGTGCTACTGTCTTTATTTATCTCACCTGACAACCAATTTTTAAGCATCAAATAATCACTTCCTTCATTATCAAATTTATTTTTAAGCCAGATTTCTTCAGTAACGAAAGGAATAAAAGGATGTAGCAAAATCAAAATTTGTTTAAATACAAAAGATGATACTTTTTTTACCTCTGCTTTAGCTTTTTCATCATCTGAAAAGAGTATAGTTTTAGATAATTCTAAATACCAATCACAATAAGAATGCCATGAAAATTGATAGGCATTTTTAGCAGCTTCATCAAATCTATAGTCTTCAAGGTTTTTCTTTATCTTATTTTTAGTTTCAACAAGTTCTGAATAAATCCATTTGTTAATATTTACATTTAAACTAGAAACTTTATCTATATCTTTAAAATCACATTCATTAGTGATTAAAAAGTTATTTGCATTCCATAATTTGTTTAAAAAATTTCTATAACCTTTAACTCTATCCTCAGAAAGCTTAACGTCTGTACCTGGTGAGGCCATAGATAACAAAGTAAATCTAAGTGCATCTGCACTATATTTTTCAATTAAATCTAAAGGATCAATTACATTTCCTTTCGATTTAGACATTTTCTGCCCCTTTTCATCTCTAACTAACGCATGAACATAAATATCTTTAAATGGTTCTTTATTTAAAAATTCTGTACCGAACATAATCATTCTAGCTACCCAAAAAAATATAATATCAAAACCTGTAACTAATACTGATGTTGGATAAAATTTATCTACATATTTATTATCATCTGGCCAACCGAGTGTTGCAAAAGGCCATAAGCCAGACGAGAACCAAGTGTCTAAAACATCTGGATCACGATTTAATTCAACATCTTTACCGTAATGTTTTTTTGCTTGTTGTTTTGCATCATCTTCATTTTCTGCAACAAAAATTTTTTTATCTGGACCATACCAAGCAGGTATTTGATGTCCCCACCAAAGTTGTCTTGAAATACACCATGGCTCAATATTATTCATCCATTGAAAATAAGTTTTTGACCAATTCTCAGGAAAGAAATTTGTCTTTTTTGAATTAACAACTTCTTTAGCTTTAACAGATAATTTACCTGCATCAGCAAACCATTGTTCTGTTAAGAAAGGTTCAATTATTGAATTAGATCTATCTCCATAAGGAACTTTATTTTTTATATTCTCCTCTTTTACAAAAAATTCTTTTTCTTTAAGTTCTTTTAAAATTTTTTTTCTTGCTTCAGATCTATCAAGACCTACATAAGTTTGTGGAGCATTTTTATTTATTTTACCAGCTTCAGTAAAAATATTTATGATTTCAAGATTATTTCTTTGACCAACATCATAGTCATTAAAATCATGTGCAGGAGTTATTTTTAATGCTCCAGTTCCTTGTTCAGGATCTGCATAATCATCTTCAATAATTTTTATCTTTCTTCCAACAATTGGAATAGTAACTGTTTTTCCAACAAAGGATCTAAATCTTTCATCTTTTGGATTAACAGCAATAGCTGTATCACCCAGCATTGTTTCAGGTCTTGTTGTTGCAATTGTAATAAATTCTTCAGTCGCATCTATTGGATATTTGATGTAATAAATTTTAGAATTTACCTCTCTTTGATCTACTTCTAGATCTGAAATAGCTGTTTTTAAAACCGTATCCCAATTAACTAATTTCTTATCTTTATAGATTAGACCTTTGTTATAAAGATCTACAAAAACCTTAATTACTGATTTGGATAAATTCTCATCCATTGTAAAGGCATTTCTTGACCAATCACAAGAACAACCAAGTTTTTTTAATTGATTGATTATTATGTCTCCATATTGCTCTTTCCATTCCCATACCTTTTTAATAAATTTTTCTCTACCAATTTCATTTTTATCAACTTTTTCATAACTTAATTTTTTCTCAACTAAAGCCTGTGTAGCTATACCAGCGTGGTCTGTGCCTGGTTGCCATAATGTTTCATAATTATTCATTCTGTGATAACGAATTAATAAATCTTGAATAGAATTATTGAGTGCGTGACCCATATGCAAACTACCGGTTACATTTGGTGGAGGAATTACAATGGAGAATTTTTTTGAATTTTCTTTAGGTTTAAAAAGACCATTTTTTTCCCAATAAGAATAAATTCTATTTTCAACATCAGAATGTATATATTTATCGCTACTCATTGATTTTAAAGTTTATAATTTAATAATCTAAATTAACAATAATCAATTTGGATCGTTATTTAATAGACTAATAGAAATAATTTATTATAAAAAGGCATCTGTAGCTATTAGCTAAAAATAAGATGGCAACGTGGCGGAATGGTTACGCAGAGGATTGCAAATCCTTGTATCCCGGTTCGATTCCGGGCGTTGCCTCCAAAAAAATCTTGTTTTAGTTACAAAAAAAAGTAAGTTGACTTTTTACATTCCTCGGTAGCTCAGTTGGTAGAGCAGTTGACTGTTAATCAATTGGTCGCAGGTTCGAGTCCTGCCCGAGGAGCCAGAAATAAAATATTAAAATAAACTTTGTATTAAATTGCTACTAAGGTCTTAATTAAATTTTAATTAAACTACTTTTGAAATTCCTGAACCTGAAATTTGTAAAGATTTATTAAATTTTAATTTTTGATCAGCATTAAGCTCTGAATATAATTTTACTAGAAAATTATAATTAACATTCATGTGACCTTCTTGAGATTTTTCAAGGTTTAGCAAATATTCTGAAAAATCTTCAAAGAAATAATTGATCGGCACTTTTAAATAATTTGAAAGTTGCAGTAATCTTATAGAACTTACGCCGTTGGTCCCTTTTTCATATTTTTGAATTTGTTGAAATGTAACATTTATTGCTTTAGCTACTTTAGTTTGAGTTAAACCTAAAGCTAATCTTCTTAGCTTAAGCTTATTGCCTAAGTGTTTATTGAAATTATCTTCCATTAAGACCCCTCTTAATTAAATTTTATAAAGCTCATTCAACATATTTATTAATGTTACTGCAATAGAAAAATTTATTTTTTTTTGTAGGAAACTTGGAAAAATCAAAATACTGTCAAGCATTACTTGGATAAAAAATTAACGTATTTAGATTGTTTTAATCTTATATTGTACCCTATAGTTGTAATACTTTTTATAGGATTTGACTTAAAAAGAGCTTTGTTCTATCGTTCTTTGGGTTAGCAAAAAACTCTTTAGTTTCAGCTCTTTCAACTATCATTCCTTCATCCATAAAAATAACCTCATCCGCAACCTCTTTAGCAAATCCCATCTCATGGGTAACTACAATCATTGTCATTCCTGCCTTTGCTAAATTAACCATAGCATCCAAAACTTCTTTGATCATTTCTGGGTCTAGTGCTGATGTTGGTTCATCAAACAGCATTATTTTAGGTTCCATACATAATGCTCTTGCTATTGCACATCGTTGTTGTTGACCGCCTGAAAGTTGTCCTGGATATTTGTTAGCTTGGTCAGAAATTTGTACTTTTTCTAGGTGCTGAAGGGCTAAATCTTCTGCCTCTTTTTTTGGCATTTTTTTTACCCAAATTGGAGCTAGAGTGCAATTATCTAAAATGGAAAGATGAGGAAATAAATTAAATTGTTGAAACACCATTCCAACTTCAGCTCTAATTTTTTCTATGTCTTTAGTATCTTCTGTTAATTCATTTCCATCCACTATAATTGAACCTTGTTGATGTTCTTCAAGTCTGTTTATACATCTAATTAGTGTTGATTTACCTGATCCTGAAGGTCCACACACAACAATTTTTTTATTCTTTTCGACTTCTAAATTAATATTTTTTAATACTTGAAAATCACCAAACCACTTATTCATTTCTGTTATTTGAATTATTTTGTCTGACATTATCTTTCTGTTTTATACTTTTGTTCTAAATTATAACTATATTTGCTCATTGCATAGCAAATAATAAAAAATAACACTGACGCAAATACATAGCCTTCCATAGCAAACCCTAACCACTCAGGGTTTGTTTTTGCAAGATTTAACATTCCAACTATTTCCAAAAGTCCCACAACAAATATTAAAGGAGTATCTTTTACAAGCGCTAAGAAAGTATTAGCAATACCAGGTATTACAAGTTTAAGTGCCTGAGGTAAAATCACCAAAATATGCATTTTCCAATAACCCATTCCTAAAGATTTAGCAGCATCGTATTGACCTCTTGGCAAAGCTTGCAAACCACCTCTAATCACTTCTGCTACATAAGCCGCTTCAAATAATGAAATTGCAATAATTACCCTTACCAATTTATCAATAAACATATCCTCTGGTAAAAACATTGGAAACATTACTGATGACATAAATAATACTGTAATCAATGGAACTCCTCTCCAAAATTCAATCATTCCTATTGAAATATATTTAATTATCGGAAAATCTGATCTTCTTCCAAGAGATAAAAATAAACCTATCGGAAAACAGAAAATCAAACAAAAAAATGAGACTATAAAAGTTAAAGACAAACCACCCCAAGCACCTGTCTCTACCCACTCTAATGCTTCTAATTTACCAAGCTCAATAAGTTCCTCATAAAAAAATACATATTTTAATAATATGTAGAGTGTGATTGGTACTATAATGAAATAGTACATTTTAAATTTTGGAGGAATAAAAAAACCTAAAATTATTGAAATTACAGCTGCAATAATACCATAAGAAAAATCAAAAAATATTGGACCACCAGATATAAAAAAGAAAATAAAGAAAAAAGCAATGATTGGGTAAACAACCACATAATAGAGCGTCAAATATTTTTTAAATTTTTCTGTGGCAAAAAAACCAACACATCCTAGAAAAGCTAAAGCAATGAATGATAAGTTAATACGCCACTGCTCAGGATTTGGATACATTCCATACATAAATCTATTAAACCAAATTTTAATATAAGTCCAACAAGCGCCACTACCAGTGCACACATCTTTAGAATCACCCGAGATGTTTGCATCTAAAATAAACCAGCTTAATAATGGTGGTAGTGATTTGATAACTACGAACACAATTAATAATGATAAAAAAGCATTAAAATTGTTTGTATTAATATTTTTATTAATTGAGTCTAAAAATTTTAAGCCTGAATAATCAATTCTAATTAAATGAAGTCCTGTAAACCCTAAAATTAATGGTAAAAAGAAGCTAATAGGTCCAGGTAAAAAAGAAACTATATCTTTACTAAAAAAAGAATTAAAAAAAACTATAAATATACTTAGAGCAACTAAAATTACTCCTGTATAAAGATAAGTATAAATGTTATTTTTATCCGGTTGTAAAAAATTTAATTTATTCATTATTTTTCTTTAATAGCTATTTTTTTATTATACCAATTCATGAATATTGAAATTGATATACTCAGAGATAGATATGTTAACATTGTTATAGAAACAATTTCTATAGCTCTACCTGTTTGCATCAAAGCAGTTCCTGCAAATACAAGAACTAAATCAGGATACGCAATTGCAGCTGCGAGTGATGAATTTTTAGTTAAGTTTAAATACTGATTAGTAGTAGGAGGAATAATTATCCTCAAAGCTTGAGGCATTACAACTAGTTTAAGAACTTGATTAGGAGTTAAACCTATAGATGCTGCCGCTTCTTTTTGACCTTTGCTTACACCTTGCACACCTGCTCTTACACATTCTGCAATAAAGGTTGCTGTATATAATGACAAAGCTAAAGCTAAAGATATTAACTCAGGAGGTAATTTTATTCCTCCTTCATAGGTAAAACCAGATTGAGATAATTGTTTAATTACAGGTATTTCAACTGAAGCTTCAACTCCTCCAAATAAAAAACTTAAAACTGGTAAAATGAATAAAAGACCTATTGAAATTGATATAACTGGTATTTGTATTCCCTCGTTCTCTTGTTTTTTTCTAGCATAAATTCTAACAATAATAATTGAAATTATTGCAGCAATTATAGAATAAATAAAAATATCTAAGTTATTCCAAACAAAAGCAGGAACAAAAAAACCTTTTATAGTAAGAAAAAAAACTCCAAACATAGGTTCTGTATCTTGAGGTAATGGAAGTGCTCTTAAAGCGGCAAAATACCAAAAAAATATTTGCAATAATAAAGGGATGTTTCTAAAAAATTCTACATAAACTGCAGCAGTTCTATTAATAAGATAGTTATTCGATAATCTTGCAATCCCAACAACAACTCCAATAATGGTTGCAAATATAATTCCAATAACAGAAACTAAAATAGTATTTAATAATCCTACTAAATAAGCTCTAAAATATGAGTGAGAACCATCATACTCAATCAACGAAAACTGAACGTCAAATGAAGACTCTTGAGATAAAAATCCATAACCAAAAGTTATCCCTCTGTTTTCCATATTAATTTGTGCGTTATATGAAAAAAATCCAAAGACAAGTATAACTACTAACAGTGTAAGTAATTGGGGTAATATTTTTTTAATATTCACAATGATTAATGACTTATAAAAAAAAGGGCTAGAAAAATCTAGCCCTTTTTAGATATTTAATTAGATAAATTATCTTGCTGGTGGTACATAAAGAATTCCACCTTTAGTCCATAATTCATTTGGACCTCTATCAGGTAAAATTCCTGTGTCAGCTATATTTCTTTTATAGCTTTCGCCATAATTACCAACTTGCTTGATAATTCTTAAACTCCACTCATTATCTAAACCTAAAGCAGCACCTAATTCACCTTCAGCACCAACTAATCTTTTAACAGCTGGATTGTCTGAAGTTTTCATAGAATCTGCATTAGCAGAAGTAACACCGTACTCTTCTGCCTCAATCATAGTGTTTAGTGACCATCTAACGATATCTTCCCAAACAGAGTCACCTTGTCTTACAACAGGGCCTAAAGGCTCTTTAGATATAGTTTCTGGTAAAACCATATGATCATCAGGGTTACTCAATTTAATTCTTTGAGCAGCTAAACCTGATTTGTCGGTTGTGTAAGTATCACATCTACCAGCATCATACGCAGCTACGACTTCGTCAGCTTTTTCAAAAGTTACTGGCTCATATTGAATTCCTTTTGAATTAAAGAAATCTCTCATGTTAAGCTCAGTAGTTGTTCCTAGGTTTGTACAAGCTGAAACACCTGCTTTGAAATCATTCACAGAAGATATTCCAGAATTTTTTCTTACCATAAAACCTTGACCATCGTAGAAGTTTACACCTACGAAAGTAAGCCCAATGTCAGCATCCCTAGAAAGTGTCCAAGTTGTGTTTCTTGATAAGATATCTATCTCATTAGAAGTTAAAGCTGTAAATCTTTCTTTAGCACTTAGTGGTGTAAACTTAACTTTGTTTGCATCACCTAATACCGCAGCAGCTACAGCTCTACATACATCAACGTCAACACCAGTCCAATTTCCTGCAGCATCAGCGTTAGAAAATCCTGGAAGACCTTGAGATACTCCACATCTTACAAAACCTTTCTTTTGAGTGTTTTTAAGTGTTTTAGATTTTTTAGCAGCCATAGTTTCTGTTGTGAAAGTAAACAACACTGCAACCATAGCAACTAAAGAAGTTAATTGTTTTAAGTATTTAAACATTATTCTTCCTTTATGTTATTTTTATTTGTTAACAAATAATTCAAAATTACTTTTGAATATTCTTAATTTAAGCATGTAAGAAATTACTGTTCAAGGAAAAATAATAAAAAAAATAAGTTTAATAAAAAAATACGTCAAGATAAATATTAAATTATTATTTGCTAAAAAAGTGAGAAATGGCGCGCCCTGAAGGATTCGAACCTACGACCCTCGGTTTAGAAAACCGATGCTCTATCCAGCTGAGCTAAGGGCGCAAAATTTAATAATATATATAATACTAGATTAATTTTTAAAAATAAATTTTTTAGCTATTAATAATAAAGATAAAAATTCAACTCTTCCGATTATCATAAAAAATATAAGAAAATATTTAGTTAAAAAGTGTAAATTTTGAAAATCAAACTCAGAAACACCATAAGCAGAGGAATTAACAGTGTTCATTAATGTTAATACAGCTAATTTGAAAGAAAATTCAAATTGAATATTAGATAAAGTCAGCAAGATGGTTAAAGAAAAAAGTGAAATAACAAAAATTAATATTGTTAAAAAATATTTATTTATGTCTTTTGTGTCAAAATTAATTTTAGAAAAAACAAGTTTATTCATAAATACATTTTTTGGTCTACTAAAAGAAAGAATTTGATTAATAGAATATTTAGTTAAAGAATATATTTTTAAAAACCTTAAACCTGAGCTCGTAGAAAAAAAAGATCCACCAATAATTACAAGTAAGATGTATATAAAATTTAAGTTAGCTTGATCAACTTCAGTTGAGATACCAATGTTTGAAATGCTGCTAACCAAAGATAGAAAACTATGTGTAAAATTATTATCATAGCTAAAGAAAACAAAAAATATACTAACAACCACAATAAAATATAAAAATAAATGTATGTCTTCATAAAAAAAATTTAAATTTTTATTTCTAAGAAAAATTAAATTATATGTAAAAAAAATACTAAAAAAGGAAATCAGCATTAAAAGAGAAAATATAGTTATCTGGAAATCATTCACTAAAATTGACGAAAGATCATTTGAAGGAAGAAATCCACCAGATGAAATTATCGTCATTGCTAAATTGAGCGAATTAAATGATCTAATTCCAAGAATGTTTAGAATAATAAAAATTGATATAGTTAATCCTGAGTATAATAAAAGAATTTTAATTGCTTGTTTTAAAATCTCGTCAGAATTAAAAGATAAAAAATTAGTTAGAGATTTTTTTAAACTTTCGTCATAAATATCAATTAAAAAAATAATAGAGTATAAAAAATACAACCCTCCTATCCATTGTATTGATGATCTCCATAAAATTAAGCCTTGATCAATATGTTTAATATTTTCAAACACAGTGAAACCTGTTGAAGTAAATCCTGAAACAGCTTCAAATAAAGAATTCAAAAAAGATAAATTATAAATACTTAAATAAAAAGGTATTGATAAAATCAATGGCATTAAAAAATATCCCAACAAAACAGTGAGTATTTTTTCAAATATTGTAGGTTTTTTTTGATTAGTTTTAATTTTGTAAAAAATTATTCCAATAATCACAGAAATAACTAAGCTAAAATAATATGTATTTAGATTTAGATATAAATTGAAATAATATGAATAAATAATATTTAAAAATGAAAAAATAGATATTAATATAAAAAAGAAACTTAAATACTTTACTCTAAATAATGACATTTAATTAAATAGAACTTATTCTAAATATATTTTCTACTACTGAAATAGAATCTTTCTTTGCTAAAAAAACAACTTTGTCCTCTTTTTGAAATACAAAGTTTGATCTAGGTATTATTACTTTATTTTCTCTTAGGATCGCGCCAATTCTTATCTCATCTGGCAAATTTGAATTTTTTAATTCTTTATTAATAAGCTCTGACGTTTCTATAATTTCAGCTTCAATTACTTCATATTCACCATTCATAATTGTGTAAGCTGTTTCAATTGTGCCTTTATGAATATGCTTTAAAATACTAGATACAGTGTTCATTCTTGGATCAATAAGATCATCAATTTTTAAAGAGTTTTGCAACAAAGAATAATTTGGCTTATTAATTAAAGCCATCGTTCTTTTGTCATCAATATCTTTTTCATCTTTTGCAAATTTTTCAACAAGAACACTTACCATCAAATTATCCTCATCATCATTTGTCAAAGCAAGAACTGTTTCGGCTTCTTGTAAATTTGCTTCGGCTAATACTTCCTCGTCTAAAGCATCACCATTAATTATAATCGTATTATTTAATTCACTAGCAAGAAATTCAGCTCTTTCTTTGTTTTTTTCAATAATCTTAACTCTTGCTGCATCCAAAGTTTCTTCAATGTTTTTAGCTAAGTTAAAACCTATGTTACCACCACCTACAATTAAAATATTTTTAGATACTTTTTCTTCATGTCCAAATGCTTCTAAAGTGTCTGACATTTGTGATGAATTTATTATCACATAAATTTTATCATTTTTTCTTACATCATCATTTTTCTTTGGAATTAAAAATTTTTCATCTCTTATTATTCCAATAATATTTGCATCTAAATTAGGATGCTTTTTTGTTAAATCATTTAGCTTGATGTTAATTAATTTACAATTTTCGTTAATTAAAATTTCTAATAATCTAATTTTATTATCAGCAAATGGAACACTATCTAATGCTCCTGGGGCCTCAAGTTTTCTTTGTATTGATTTAGCAATTTCAATCTCTGGTGAAATAATCACATCTATTGGGAGATTTTCTTTGTTATATACTCTTGTAAATTTTGGGTTTAGATAATCTTGAGATCTTATTCTTGCTATTTTTTTGGGAATTTTAAAAATTGAAAAAGCTATTTGGCAAATGAGCATATTAATTTCATCATTTCTTGTAACTGCTATAATCATATCAGTCTCTGATGCGTTAGCTTTTTCTAATATTGAAGGATAAGTACCCTTTCCTACTATAGCCTTAACGTCTAAAGCATCATCGATTTTTTGAATATCTTCGCTAGAAGGATCAATAACAGTTAAAGAATGACCTTGTTCACTTAGCTGCTTAGCTATAGTGAACCCAACCCTTCCAGCTCCACAAATGATTATATTCATCTAATTAAATTCTTTGATGCCCAAACCTTTTAATTTTCTATGTAATGCACTTCTTTCCATTCCAACAAAATTTGCTGTTTTTGAAATATTTCCATTAAACTTTTTCAGTTGAATAGTTAAATACTCTTTTTCAAACTTTTCTCTAGCTTCTTTTAATGGCACAGAAAGGCTATTTTCAGCTAATTGATCATCAAAATTAATATTTTTTAAAGATTCTTTAATAATATTTGAAATTTTATCTTTAGTGTCTGGTTGTAATATTGCTATTCTTTCAATTAAATTTCTTAACTCTCTAACATTA
>CACJYE010000001.1 GCA_902597555.1 uncultured Pelagibacteraceae bacterium | reverse complement strand
GCTATGAAACCTGAGGATTTTAAAAATAAAGAACCAAGATTAATCATTGAAGAGTATTTGTCTGGAAATGTTAAGGCTTGGGGTGTTTTACAAAATAGGTCAGGAAAAGTTACGAGACAATTTTCTGCAGATTTAAATGGAACTTGGGACGGAAAGCAGTTAGTTCTGAAAGAAAAATTTAATTGGGATGATGGTGAGGTTCAAGACCGAGAATGGACAATAAACAAAATTGACGAGCACAATTATGAAGGAACAGCAGGTGATGTTGTAGGTAAAGCAAAAGGTTATTCTTATGGATCAGCCTTTAAATTTGAGTATGTTTTATTAGTCCCAGTCAAAGGTAAAGAGATAAAAATTACTTTTGATGACTGGATTTTTAAGCAAGACGATAGGGTTGCAATAAATAGAGCAACCATGACTAAGTTTGGTTTTAAAGTAGCTGAGCTTACAGTTGTGTTTGTAAAGGATTAACGATTTACGTACTTAGAAATTAAGTAATTATAGATTTTGTTTGGCAGTATTTGAATTATTTTATAGATTAATTTTATTTGATTAGGAAAAATTATTTCAAAATTATTTTTTTTAGTTAATCCATTAAAAATTTCATCTGCTGCATATTCTGTAGACTTTAAAAAAGGCATTTTAAACTCATTTTTATCTGTAAGAGCTGTTTTAATAAATCCAGGAGTTATTAGTGTAACTTTGATATTAAATTTTTTGAAATCAAAATAAATTCCTTGAGTGAAATTATTAAGTGCAGCTTTAGAGGGGGTATATCCCGATGATTTTGGAAGACCTCTATAACCAACTGGCGATGAAACAATTGCAACATGACCGTTTTGTTTGGTTTTATAATATTTTTCAACTGCACTTACACAATTAATTACTCCAATAAAGTTTACCTCCATAACATGTCTGATATTTTCTACTATTAATTCTTTCTCAGATTTTCTTTCATAAGTTCCTGAGCTAAACAAACATAGGTCAATATTTTCATGATCATTGATTATTTTACTAAATACTTCTTTAGTTTGAGCCATATCTGTAACATCTAAAGGATATGAAAAAATATTTTCATTTTTTGAAAGTTCATTTAATAATTCAGCTCTTCTAGCTGAAATAAGAACCTTCCATCCTTCATCAGCAAATTTAATTGCAGTTGCTTTCCCAATGCCACTACTAGCTCCTGTAATCCAAATAGTTTTTTTACTCATTTTTTGTTATGTATATATTTAATATGCTTAAAAACAAATTTTTAACATTTCTGTTGTTTCTTGCTATTACATTCTCTGCCTCATTCATTGGAGGTTTGTCTACAATTACATTTAAAGAACCTTGGTACTCACTATTAAATAAACCAACTTTTAATCCTCCAGATTGGATATTTGGTCCTGTCTGGACATCTCTTTATTTAATGATGACTTTCTCTATATGGCTTTATTGGCATACTAAAAATAGAGATATGAATACTGTTTATATTTACTTCATTCATTTAATTTTCAATACAACTTGGAGTGTAGTTTTTTTTGTTTTTCACAATATGGTCTTGGCTTTATTAGTTTTAATCATTCTAATAGCATTGATAATTAACTTAATTTTAAGGTTTAAACGCGTCAAGATGTTGAGCGCCTACTTAATGATTCCATATTTACTTTGGTGTAGCTTTGCACTAATTCTGAATACAAGCTTAATTATGTTAAATTAGATATGGATGATGTTGTAGTAATTGGTGGCGGAATAATTGGGGCGGCAACTGCTTATTTTTTATCCAAAGAAGGTAGAAAAGTAAAAGTTATTGAAAGGGATCCTACTTATAAAACAGCTTCATTTCCATTATCCCTAGGTGGATTTCGAAGACAATTTTTCCAAAAAGAAAATATTTTATTAGGAAAATTTGCAAGAGAATTTATTTTTCAAATACCAGAATTATTAAAAACAGAAAAAAATCCTAATCCAACAGCTAGTATGGTAACCAATGGATATCTTTTAATGTTTGGCCCTGAACATGCTGAAGAGCAATATAGAGCATTAGAAAACCATAAAGATTGTGATGCAGGAACAAAAAATATTAAAGGCTCAGAATTATCAAAAGTTTTTCCTTATGTTAATAGTGAGGGAATTGAAACAGCAACCTATACAGATAACCAAAGCGAAGGATGGATTGATCCATTTATGTTTCATAGCGCTCTTAAAAGCAAAGCTATAGAGCTTGGAGCAGAATTTATTAAGGGTGAAGTAAAAAGTATTTCTGAAATAAATGCCAAAACAATTGTTTCTGCGGCTGGTTGTTGGACAAAAGAATTGTTAGAGGATATTCCTGTTGTTCCTCAAAAGCATACCGTGTTTAGAGTAAAATGCCCAACATATATAAAAGAGATGCCACTAAGTGGAGATTTAACAACGGGTGTTTATTGGAGACCAGAAGGAGGAGAATATTTAGCAGGCTCACCTATTTCTGTATTCGACGCAGAAGATTTAGAACCAGCCTGGAATGACTTTGAAGAATTAGTCTGGCCAGCTCTAGCTAAACGAATACCTGCTTTTGAGGAATTAAAGTTAACTGGTGGATGGGCAGGTTACTATGATTGTAATAGATTGGATAATAATGCAGTAGTTGGTAAACATCCAAAATACGAAAATGTATACATGGCATCTGGGTTTACCGGACGAGGCTTAATGCAGGCACCAGGTATCGGTAGGGCCTTAACTGAATTAATCACAACAGGATCATACCAAACAATTGATATAAGTCATTTTGCAGTTGAAAGAGTTTTGGGTAAATCAGCTAGGCCAGAGCCTTACGTTTTATAATTTCAAGTTCCACAATAAGTTTGATATTTTTCATTGTTTGATGGAGCAGGCGTTTGATATTCCTGAATATTATTTTGATTGTCGTAAGGATTTTTTAAAATAGCTAATAATTTTATCATTTTATTTAAACTTCCTTTGTCTGCTTCAGCTAAGGCTTCCTCTACTTTATGATTTCTAGGAATAACAGTTGGATTATTTTTTCTCATAAGTTTGATTTGTTTTTCCTTAGTTGAATTATTTAACTCAGATCTTTTTTTCCATTCATTTTTCCAATTGATAAATTCAACATTTTTGTAAACTTCATCAGAATTAATACCCATTAAATGACAAAAAGTATTTGTGTAATCTGCTTTATTTTTTTCCATCCAATTAAACAAATCATTAATTAATTTTTTATCATTTTTTTCCTTACCAAATAGACCAAGCTTATCTCTGATCATATTTAACCACTTATCTTCATAAATATTTTGGAAATTATCTATTAAATCTGAAGCTAATTTTATTGCAGAATCTTCATATTTATCAATTAGAGGGATCAAACATTCAGCAAATCTTGCTAAATTCCACTTTGTAATTGGTGGTTGATTAGAAAAGGCATATCTTCCAAACTTATCGATTGAGCTAAATACAGTTTTTGGATCATAATGGTCCATAAATGCACAAGGACCGTAATCAATAGTTTCACCTGAAATTGCCATATTATCAGTATTCATAACCCCATGAATAAATCCAACTCGCATCCAATTGATTACAAGCTGACATTGCTTTTCCATAACAAGATTTAACAAGTCTAATGCTTTTGAATTTGATGTTTTAATTTCTGGATAATGTCTGTTTATTGTGTAGTCGACTAAAGTATTTAAATTTTCAATGTTTTGAGTTGCAGCAATATATTGAAATGTTCCGACTCGAAGATGACTTGATGCAACTCTTGTTAATATAGCACCCTGTAAAAGATTTTCTCTTACAACTTTTTCTCCTGTTTTTACTACAGCAAGGCTTCTAGTAGTCGGAATATTTAATGAATGTATCGCTTCACTGATAATATATTCTCTTAGCATAGGTCCTAGTGCTGCTCTTCCATCACCCCCTCTAGAAAAAGAAGTTCTTCCTGAACCTTTAAACTGAATATCAAAACGATTGTCATTATTAACTAAATGCTCACCCAATAAAACTGCTCTACCATCTCCTAACATAGTAAAGTGTCCGAATTGATGACCCGCATATGCTTGTGCAATGGTATTAGTTTCTTCCGGTATAGAGTTTCCAGAAAATATTTCTGCTAATTTTTTTTTGTCGGTTTTTGAAAAATCTAAATTTAAAGTAGATGCTAGTTCCTCATTTAAAATTACTAATTCAGGATCATGAACAGGAGTTGGTTTAATATTTTCTTTAAAAGTATTTGATAACTTTGAATACGTATTATCAAAATGCCAACCAATGGTCATTTTAATTAACTAACTTCGGCTTGATTTTCTTTTGGTTTAACTTCTGTTTTAAATTGATTAGAAATTTTTTGTACTTCAACAGAAGATACTTTGTATTCTGCACACATTGTTTCTTCATCTTTACCATGACCTGTAACCATATTAACCATATGTTCTGGGAAATGGAATGTAGTAAAAACAATTCCTTCTTTAACTTTATCTGTAACCTCAACTTTAAGAGCAACCTCACCTCTACCTGAATAAAGTCTTCCAATATCACCAGTGTTTAGATCTCTATACTCAGCATCTTTAGGATGAATTAATAAAACATCTTCATCTACAATATTTATATTTTTTGTTCTTCTAGTCATTGTTGCGGCGTTGTAATGTTGTAAAACTCTACTAGTTGTCAAAATCAAAGGATAGTCTTTTTGATTAGCTTCAATTTCTGATGATTCTTTCCAATCAAAGTTTTTAAGTCTGCCTTTACCTAATTTAAATGTTTCTGTATGTAAAATTTTCGTATCAGTTCCATCTTCTTGAACTGGCCATTGTAATCCAAATTTTCCAAGTCTCTCTCTTGTAACTCCCTTAAAGAAAGGAACGATATCAGCAATTTCTGCTAGAACTTTATCTGCATCATAAGTTGGTTGGTCAAAACCTAATTTCTGCATCATCTCAGTTACAATTAATCCATCAGGTTTAGTTCCTGGCAGAGGAGGCACAGCTCTGTTCACTCTTTGAATTCTTCTCTCAGTATTTGTAAAAGTTCCATCTTTTTCTAAGAAAGTTGTACCAGGCAGAACAACAGTTGCTAATTTTGCTGTTTCACTCATAAATATTTCTTGAACTACTAAAAGTTCTAAAGAGTTCATAGCTTCAATAACATGTGCGCTGTTAGGATCTGTTTGAACAATATCTTCTCCTATGATCCATAAACCTTTAAGTTCCTTATCTATTGCAGCTTCAAACATTTGAGGAATCTTTAATCCAGGTTTAGTCGGATGTGTTACTCCATATTTTTCAGTATAAAATTCTTGATGTTTTTCATCTGCTACAGGAAAATATCCAGCACCCTGGTGTGGTTGACATCCCATGTCCGCTGCACCTTGAACATTATTTTGGCCTCTTAAAGGATTAACTCCAACACCTTTTCGTCCAATGTTTCCTGTAATCATTGCTAGATCTGCAATTAACATTACAGTTTTAGATCCTTGTTCATGTTCAGTAACTCCTAGACCATGAAACTCCATTGAATTTCTTGCAGTAGCATATGCAATTGCTGCTTCTTTAATTAGTTGTTTATCTACACCAGCTACTTTTGCTAAATGATCAACATCTTGTCTTTCAATTTCTTTTAAGAAATTATCAAAACCTTCAGTTCTATCTCTAACAAAATCTGCATTATAAAGTTTTGATTTAATAATAAAGTGCAACATCATATTTAGAACTGCAACGTTGGTTCCAGGTCTTAGTTTAATATGATAATCAGCAAGTTTCGCTAGTTCAGTTGTAACTGGATCAAGTACAATTAATTTTTTACCTTTCATTACTTGCTGTTTTATTTTTGCACCTGTAACAGGATGAGCATTCGTTGGATTAGCTCCAATTACCAAAAATAAATCTGCATGATAAATATCATCCGTAGAGTTAGTTGCTGCTCCAGTCCCAAAAGTTTGTTGCATTCCCCAAGCCGTAGGTGAATGACAAATCCTTGCACAACAGTCTACACTGTTTGTTCCAACTGCAGCTCTAATCATTTTTTGGAAAACATAATTTTCTTCATTCGTACATCTTGCAGAAGAAATTCCAGCAAAGGCATCTGGACCATTTTCTTTTATAATTCTATTCATCTCCTTTTTGATAAAATCATAAGCTTCATCCCAAGAAGCTTCTTCAAATTTTCCATTTCTTTTAATTAAAGGCGTTTTTAATCTGTCTGGATGATCATAAAAACTAAATGCATATCTTCCTTTAATACACGTATGTCCAGCGTTAACTTCTGTTTGTTTAGGCGTATCAATAGCTACAACTTTATCATCTTTAATCGAAGCTTCTAAATTACAACCAACACCACAGTATGAACAAGTTGTTCTGACTTTTTTATCTACAGCAGCAGACTTTGATTGAAAAACATCCGAGATAGCATCTGTTGGACAAGTGTGAGCGCATGCACCACAAGAAACACATGAACTATCTCCAAACATCATGTCGTTATCAGTTGTTATTCTAGACTCAAATCCTCTTCCACTCATTGTTAAAACGAATGAACCTTGAATTTCATCACAAGCTCTGACGCATCTACCACAATTGATACAATTGTCTAAATTCATTCTCATGTAATCATGAGATGTATCTCTAGGAGTACCTTTATGTTGTTTTGGACTGTTATATCTGTGATCAGAAATACCTAAGTCATTAGCAACAGTTTGAAGTTCACAATTGTTATTAACCTCACAACTATCACATTCCATTGGATGATCTGTTAATACTAATTCAACAATATTTTTTCTAAGATCTTTCAAAGATTCATTTGAAGTAAATATGTGTTGATTTTCAGCAACTGGAGTGTGGCAAGAAGCAACAACTCGTGTAGGACCATCTTTTTCTAAAGCGACTTCTACAGAACAAACTCTACAAGCTCCATAAGGTGCCAAATTTGGATCATCACATAAAGTTGGAACTTTTTTTTCACCTACATAGCTTTTTACAAATTTTAAAATAGATGAGTGATTTGGACCGATTTCATACGGTTTTCCATCAATATAAGCAATTTTTCTTTTCTCTGAACTCATTAATTATCTTTAACCATATCATTTTTCATTTCATCCCCAAAGTACTTTAGAATGTTCTGAATAGGAGTGGGTATAGCTCCGCATAAAGCACATAAACAACCTTTTTTCATTGTAACAAGCAATTCTTCAAGCAATTTCAAAGGTATTTTGGCAGTTTTGTTTTTAGCTTGGTCAAACATTTCTTTACCTCTGTAAGATCCAAGTCTTCCAGGAAAACATTTTCCACATGATTCTTCAGCAGAAAATTCAAAAAGATGATGAATATATTCAGCCATAGAAAAATTTTTAGGAATGCTTACCACGCTAGCATGACCTAACATGAAACCTTTTGCAGTAAACTCCTTAAAATCTAAATTAAGATTTTCTATTTCACTTAATGGAACCACACCACCAAGTGGCCCACCAATTTGAAAAGCTTTTAATGGTTCTTTATATCCTCCACCAATTTCATTAAAAATTTTTTTCATTGGAGTTCCCATATCAATTTCATATACACCTGGGTTGTTAAAGAAACTATCCAAACAAACTAATTTAGTACCTGCTGATTTTTTATTTCCGATAGATGAAAACTTTTCCGAACCATTTATTAAAATTCCAGTTGCAGCTGCTAAAGTTTCAACATTGTTAACAACAGTTGGTTTTTTATATAATCCTTCTGTAACAGGAAAAGGAGGTCTAACATCAACTTCTGCTCTTCTTCCTTCAATAGATGCAATTAAAGCTGTTTCTTCTCCACAGATATACGCACCTTGACCAATACAAATTCCTAAATCGAATGAAAAATCTGTTCCCAATATATTTTCACCTAATAATCCTAATTTTTTAAGTTCGTTTATACTTCCATTTAATGCTTCAATTGATTTTGGGTATTCTCCTCTTATATATAAAACACCCTCATCACTTCCAATTACATAGCCACATATTACCATTCCAAAAATAACTTTTAAAGGTTGATCCTCTAATAAATATCTATCTGAGAAAGCACCAGAGTCGCCCTCATCTGCATTACAGATAACATATTTTTTTTCTCCTTTTGCTTTACTGCAGAAATCCCATTTCATTCCTGTTGGAAAACCTGCGCCACCTCTTCCTGTTAAATTTGAATCTAATAATGATTTTACTATTTCTTTTTTATCTGTTTTTAAAAATTTACTTAATTGCTCTTTGAATTGATCTGTTGAAGATAACTTGTCATCCATTAAAAAACTTGTTGTTGCATAACTTTTAGAGAAAAACTTATCTTGTTTAATTTCTTCACCTTTAATTATTTGGTCAATTTTTTCTATATCTTTACCAGCATAATTTTCTCCATCATAGTGAAATGCATGGTTTTCATAACAATGACCTAAGCAGAACATTTCTCCAACTTTGTCATCACCTAGTTTTTCCTTTAGTTTATCTTTTAATTTGTCTTGAGTACCCGCACACATGCATGCACTACCGTTACAAACGAACGCTTTTTTTTCTCTATGAGAAGGTCTTAAAAACTCATAAAAGGATTCTGCACCATGGAGAGTTGAAACACCTAGGTTATGTTTTTTGGCAATTTCTTTAATATCTTGTGGATTATCGCTTAAGGTATTTTCTGAGATTTGCTTAAATAAGTTATCTTTTAAGCCTATTCTGCCTGATAAATTACTTATATTTTTTGACACAAATACCCTTTTATTAATTTAGTCCACAATAACTTTTTTGTTATTTGTGTAAATATTAAAACTGTCCCTCTTTACGAAACCAACAAGGGTAATGTCAAATTTATTCGCTAAATCGATAGCAAGACTAGTTGGCGCACCAACGCCTATCATTATACCTATATCCGTCATCAGAACTTTTTGAACCAACTCAAAATTTAGTCTACCTGAGCATGTTATAAATTGATTTTTAGGATCAATTTGGTTGCTCTTTAATGCACAACCAATAAGTTTATCTAGAGCATTATGTCTTCCTACATCCTCTCTGACAGCAACCAATTCTCCATTTCTATTAAAAAGACCGCTAGCATGAATTCCACCTGTTTTACTAAATTCCGATTGGCCTTCTCTCAATGTATCTGGTGATTTTACAATTACCTCTTTTTTGATTTTCGGCTCTAATGAATTTGTTTTATTTTTTTTTATTATTTCAAGAGCATCAAGTGAAGATTTTCCACATACACCACACGACGAATTAGTTAAAAAATCTCTTTTTATTTTTGAAATATTTACATTTTCAGAATTATTTAAAGTTGCTAATATTTTATTTTGAATATTGTATTGACCAACTTTATCGCCATAACTTTCTATTGAATCAATATCATCAATATTTTTTATAATTTGTTCATTATATAAAAATCCTCTTACAAGATCCTCATCATCACCTGGAGTTCTCATTGTTATAGATAAACTTTGACTCATCCATTTATCAGATTCTTTATACTTTAGTGAAATCTCCAATGGTTCTTCAATTGAAATTAAATCATCTATATTTTCAAACTTGTTAGATGAATATTTTAAAACTTTGTATTTAGAATTCATTAAATTATTTTAGAGGATAGTTTTTTTTTAATAAATATTTGTTAATTATAATTGCTAATAACAATATAATTATACAACCAAAAATTATTGGATTAATTAAATAATCATAAGAGGCACTTCCAATAATAACTATAATTGGATTTCCACCAGCAGGTGGGTGAACAATATTAAATAAAATCATCAAAAAAACTCCTGCTCCTACTGCAATTGCAATACTTATATAAATCGGAAGCGGAATGTAGTTTACAAAAATTACTCCTACTAAAGCAGTTACCAAATGTCCAAAAAAAACATTCTTTGGTTGTGCAAATGGGCTTTCAGGAAAACCAAATAGTAAAACCATTGAGGAACCGAATGAAGCTGCAATAAAATATCCTAGTGTACTTTTGTAAGTAAGGACTGTTAGTACACCAATTGTAAATGCAGAAAAAAAACCTGCAATTAATGCTTTTTGCAATAATGGTTTTGTAATTTTAATCATTTATATTTTTAATGCTTTCGCAATAGTTCTTAAAGGTAGAAGCAAACATTCTTTTCTTGAAAGATTTTTTCTATCTAAAATTTCTTTAAAGTCTTTCCAATGTTTTTCCATACTTACTTTTGCGTCTTCAAAAAGTTGCTCACCAACTTTTATAAATTTTTTAACATCATCTACTTTTTTTTCCTTAATTTTTCTGGATAAGAGACTGACTGATGCCTGACAATAAACACACGATTTACACTGATAACCCATATCTTTTACAACATCTTCTTTGATAATTAAGCTTATTTCCATCTCATCACCACATAATGGATTTTTGTGTTTTGACTTATGAGTATAGTTTTCAACAACTTTATTATTTTCAGTATGGGCTGCTATTTCTAAAATTCTTAAATCCATTTAATTTCTTTAATTCAACTTTGAATGTTTTATATTTTATAGATGGATCATAACAACATTTTAGGCACTGTGCTAGCTGGCGGTAAGTCACAAAGGTTTGGAGAAGATAAATCCCAAGTAAAGTTAGCTGGTAAATTGTTAATTGATCACATGTTGACTGAAATAATTGATGAATTCAAGGAACTCTTAATAATATCAAATAATAAAATTAAATTTCAGAACTCAGAAAAAATTTCAATAATCGAAGATTTTGAAAAAGGTCTTGGTCCGTTAGGTGGAGTTTTATCAGCTATGAAATGGATAAAAGAAAATCAAAAAGACTACAAATGGATAGTAACTTTCCCTGTTGATACACCTTTTTTTAAGAGACAAATATTAAAAGATTTTATTCAAAATATTAATTTCAATGAAAGCGATTTATTTTTCATTAAGTCAAATAACACACGACACAATATATTTGGCTTATGGTCGATTAATTTATTGGATAAGTTAGATAAGGATCTAAATAATGGAGAAAGAAAAGTAGAGTTGTGGGCTAATAATACTGGGGTAAAAATAATTAATATGGAGTTTCCAAATAATGATCCTTTCTTTAATATAAATACAAAAGAAGATTTAAAAAAAGCTGAAGAAATATTCAAAAATGATTAGTTACGAAAAATCAAAAACAATTTTAAAAAAAGCCAAAATTAAAATTAAAGACGAAACTATAAAGAGCATAAATTCCCTAAATAGAGTAGTTTCCAACAATATTTACTCTAAAATAAATTATCCTGCAGGGAACAATGCTGCATTTGATGGTTATGCAATTAATTCAAAAGATACTAATGGATTAAAAAAAAAATTTCCAAAAGAATTTAAAATTATTGGATCAATTTCAGCAGGAATGAAACCATTTAAAAAAAAGATAAAAAAATTTGATACTGCAGAAATAATGACTGGAGGAATTATTCCAAAGGGTTTTGATACAATTATTCCTATAGAACAAATAATTTTTGCTCCTAACAAAAAATATATTTTAATTGACCAAAAAATAAAAAAATTTGATCACGTTAGGTTCGCAGGCTCAGATTATAGAAAAGGGGAAGTTGTAATAAAAAAAAATACAATTGTTCACCCAAACCATATTTTAGCTTTTAAGAGTTTAGGTATTAAACAAATTAAAGTAAAAAAAAGAATTAACATATTGTTTTTTTCAACTGGAAACGAAATATCAAACAAAGACAATATTCCAAATTGGATGGTAAGAAATTCTAACACACATTATATTAAAAACTTAAATCAAAATTTTTTATTTAATTTTAAAAGTGGAAGCATATTGAGAGATAATCATCAAAATATTTTTAAACAAAAAATAAATAGATTAATTAAATCTAAAGATGATATTATTATTACGTCAGGCGCTGTGTCTGCAGGTAAGTTTGATTTTATACCTGACGTTGTTAAAAAATTTAAGTTATCAAGCTATTTTAAAAGTGCTTCAATAAGACCTGGAAAACCAATAATGTTTGCAAAAATTAAAGGGAAAGAAAAAGCAATATTTGGACTCCCTGGAAATCCAATCTCCTCAGCCGCATGTTTTAGATTTTTTGTAATACCATATATTTTAAATGCTTTAGGGTTATCAGAAGAAAAATCTATTAAAGCTATTTTGACAAATAGTTTTGATAAAAAAAAGAATTTCACAAGATTTGTAAAGAGCCAAGTAAGCACAACTAAGAATGGAAAAATAAATGTTGAAATTTTAAAAGGTCAAGAGTCTTTTAGAATTAAATCTTTTGTAAAATCAAATATTTGGGTTTTGTTACCAGCAGGTAAATCAAAATTTAAAAAAGGGGATATCGTTGATTGTTTTTTCCCAAATCTTTCAAATCAAAATTTAGTTTAGAAACGTATTTTTGTTGTAGAAAATTCTATTTACAATTAGATTTCCGAATATGTTAGAGTTGAGAAATCCAAGAATTGCTATTCCTGTTGTACTGTTTGCTGGTCTCTTGTGGTCGTTTGGCCCATTAGTAGTTCGATACATGGATAATCCTCAATTGGTACCTTGGCAGTATATTTTTGGTAGAGGTTTAACAATTTTCATCCTATTAAATCTTTATTTATTTTTCGAGGAAGGAAAAAATTTTTACAAAAACTATTATAAAATAGGTTTATCTGGAGTAATCGGTGGATCTGGATTGGGCATCGCTATGATTACATTCATTTATTCAATTACAAATACTAGTGCAGCAGTTACTTTGCTTTGTTTAGCAGCAATGCCTTTTTTTACAGCATTATTAGCATTTTTATTTTTAAGAGAAAAAATTTCTCTCAATGTCTGGATATCAATAATAATTGCAACAGTTGGAATCATAATTATGGCGCTTGGAAACACCGGTGAAAAATCATTAATTGGTTTTGTATTTGGTTTAACTTCCTCAATTGGTTTCTCAGTTTTTTCTGTAACCCTAAGATGGAGAAAAGAAACACCAAAATTCACAACTGTCGCTTTTGCAGGTTTCTTTTGTTTTGTGTTTGCAACAATTATGATTTTATCAAAAGACTTAGTTTTTTTTTCATCTAGCTATAACGGAGCTTTATTTTCTTTGCACGGAACACTAGTTTGTTTCGGTTTGATTTTATATTCAATAGGATCTAAAGCGATACCAGCAGCAGAATTAACTTTATTATCTTTAACTGAAGTTGTAGGTGGAATTTTTTGGGTTTGGTTGCCATTATTTGGCATTAACGAAGTGCCATCCACAAATACTATAATCGGTGGTTTTTTTCTTTTTGTATCTTTATTTTATTATAGTTTAATAATGAGATGGAACAAAAGATATATAGCATTAAATTAATATGGAACGACCAGATTTCTTTGAACTTAAAAATGGTGAAAAAGTAAAATTAGCTTTCACAGACAAAGAATATAATGATCGAGTAAGCAAACTTAGATTAGTGATGGATCAAAATGGTCTTGATATGGTCATCTTAACCTCAATGCATAACATTGCATATTACACTGGATTTATTTATTGCTCTTTTGGTAGACCATATGGGTGTGTGATCACTCAAAATAAAATCTCAACTATTTCAGCCAACATTGATGCAAGTCAACCATGGCGTAGATCTCATTGTGATAACGTTATTTATACTGATTGGAAAAGGGATAATTTTTTAAGAGCCATTGTTTCAATTATTGGAAGAGATGAACCTCCAAAAAATATTGGAATAGAAAATGATCATGTCACGTTAGATATGCGAGAAAAAATAGGGTCTATTTTTACTTTCTCTGTGTTTAGTGATGTTTCAAATGATCTAATGAAACTTAGAATGATTAAATCGAACGAAGAAATTGAGATCATCAGAAATGGTGCAAGAATTGCAGACATTGGTGGTGAAGAAATAGTTAAAAATATTAGAGAAAATAATACGGAGATCGAAGTAGCAATAGCAGCAAGAGATAGGATGGAAAGAGAGATTGCTAAAACTTATCCAGATGCAGAGTACATGGATACTTGGGTATGGTTTCAATCTGGTATCAATACAGATGGAGCTCACAATCCAAAGACTAATAGAAAATTAATTAAAGGAGATATTTTATCTTTAAATTCTTTTCCAATGATCTCAGGATATTACACTGCACTTGAGCGGACTTTATTTTTGGATCATGCTGATGATGCATCTCTTAAAGCTTGGGAAGCAAATGTTAAGGTTCACAAACGTGGATTAGAATTAATTAAACCAGGCGTTAAGTGTTCTGATATTTGTCACGAGTTAAATGAATTATTTGCTGAACTTGGTTATCTTCAGTATCGAACATTTGGTTATGGACATTCATTTGGTATGCTTTCACACTTTTATGGAAGAGAAGCTGGTTTAGAATTCAGAGAAGATATTGATACTGTTCTTGAGGAAAATATGGTTGTGTCTATGGAGCCAATGATCATGATACCAGAAGGTAATCCTGGTTCAGGAGGTTATAGGGAACACGATATTTTGGTGATTGGTAAAGATGGAGCAGAAAATATTACAAAATTCCCTTTCGGCCCTGAGCATAATATTATAAAAAACTGATCTTTATGAGCGAGAATAAAACTATTGTTAATAGTTGGAATGAATGGGATCCATTAAAACATGTTATTGTTGGAAGAGCGGATGGTACTTGTATACCAGCACCAGAGCCTGCTTTGGATGCAAAAGTTCCAGAAGATAGTGATATGCGAGGTCAGTTTGGACCAAGAACAAAAGATACTGTCGATAAAGCAAATGAATTATTAGATAACTTTTCAAACATGCTTAAAAAAAGGGGCATTAAAGTTGATCGACCAATACCAATAGATTTTAATCAAAAAACATCCACACCAGATTGGGAAGCCGAAACTATGTTTGGTTGCATGCCTCCAAGAGATGTGTTGTTAACAGTAGGAAACGAAATTTTAGAGGCTACAATGAGTTATCGATGTCGGTGGTTTGAATATTTATGTTACCGACCACTCCTAAAAGATTATTATAATCAAGATCCTAATATGAGACACGAGTCTGCTCCAAAGCCACGACTAACAGATGCAGATTATAGAAAAGATTATTTATCAGATAAAATTGGTGTTCAAAAAAGATTAGAGTGGACTGAGAAAAAATATTTTGTAACCACTGAAGAAGAACCATTATTTGATGCAGCAGATGTATTAAGATTTGGTAAGGATTTAGTTGTTCAACATGGATTTACAACAAATCTTAAAGGAATTGATTGGCTAAAAAGACACTATAAAGATCATAGAGTACATGCAGTCAACTTCCCAGGTGATCCTTATCCAATTCACATTGATGCTACTTTTACTCCAATAAAAGAGGGTTTAATTATCAATAACCCACAAAGAAGACTTCCTAAGGAACAAAGAAAATTATTTGAGGATAATGGTTGGGAAATTATAGATAGTGCGCAACCAGCTCACAACGAGCCACCACCCTTATGTTATTCGTCAACTTGGCTATCAATGAATGTTTTAGTATTAAATCCTAAGACTGTTTGTGTGGAAAAAAGTGAGACTTATCAAGCTGAACAATTAGATAAATTAGGAATGGAAGTTATACCAGTGGAACTTAGAGATGCATATGCTTTTGGAGGAGGCCTTCATTGTTGTACAGCTGATGTTTACAGAGAAGGTGAACTCAAAGATTATTTTCCAAAACAATAATTAATTTGGATTTTGTTTTAAAAATTCAATGTATTTAATAACTTCGTCATATTTTTCATCAGGAATATCTTTGTAACTTGCATTGAATTTACTTTTCACACATATGGCAACGTGCGCGTAGGGGTTTCTTCCTTTAGGGTGATTTGGGTGATCAGGTAACTGACCTACCAAATAATCACCAGCTTCTTGAATTACTTTCCAGAGTTTACTTGTGTTTGCCTTGTTCACAAAAGTCCAATCTTTGTTTTATCTCCAATATATCTAGTCGTATATCTAGTATATTTTAAAAATGAAGAATCATGTAATATTTACTAGTGAAAAATCAGTTAATTTTTGGTGATAATTTAGATGTATTGAAATCTAGAATAATTAGTGACGAGAGTATTGATTTAATATACCTAGATCCACCCTTCAATAGCAAAAAGACCTATAACATTATTTATAAATCACCTTCAAATAGTAAATCTGAAAATACTCAAGTTGAGGCTTTTTCAGACACTTGGTCTTGGGGCGAAGATGATGAACAAGTATTATCAGAGCTTGGAGCCTTAGAAGATAAAAAAGTCTACAATATTCTCCACTCATTTAGATCTTTTATGGGTGAAAGTGATATGATGGCATATCTCACCAATATGGCAATTAGAATATATTTCCTAAAAAAAAAACTTAAAGATTCAGGTTCAATTTTTTTACATTGTGACACAACTGCAAGCCATTATTTAAAAATTATTCTAGATAATATCTTTGGTAATCAAAATTTTATAAATGAAATTGTGTGGAAGAGGACCACAGCACATAGCGATGGAAAGAAATTTGGAAGGATACATGACATAATTCTTTATTACACAAAAAATAATAAAAAAAATAAATGGAATAAAACGTATAAACCTTATGATCCCAAATATGTTGAAGATTTTTATAAATATGAAGATAAAAATGGCAAATATATGGCTGATAATGCTACTGCATCTGGCCTTGAAGGTGGAGGGTATGAATATGAGTGGAAAGGCCATACAAGAATATGGAGGTATTCTCTTACAAAAATGAAAGCTTTAGATAAAGAAAATAAAATTCATTACACGGGTACAGGAATGGCCAGAGTTAAAAGATATTTAGACTCTGCTAAAGGTATTCCTGATCAAGATATTTTTGATGATATTTTAGCAATTGGATCGAGATCAAAAGAAAGACTAGGATATCCCACTCAAAAACCACTAAAATTACTTGAAAAGATAATATTATCTTCAACAAATGAAGGAGATGTTGTTTTAGATCCTTTTTGTGGATGTGGAACTACAATCATTGCAGCAGAATCTTTAAAAAGAAATTGGGTGGGTATCGATATTACTAATTTAGCAATAGGATTAGTTGAAAGAAGATTAAGAAACTCATTTAAAAAAGTAAATTTTAAGTCAAATGGAATTCCTAAAAGTTTAAGTCAAGCATTTAAATTAAGAGATTTAAGTGAAAAAAACCCTAAACTTTACTGGGAGTTTCAGTACTGGGCAAATAATTTAATTCCTGGTGTAATAAATAATTCAACAAGAGGATCAGATGGCGGAGTAGATGGAACATTTTGGATTGTAGCTGATAAAAAAAAAAATCAATTTATTTTTGATAAAGGAATAGTTTCAATAAAATCAGGAGCTAATATTTCAGTTGCTATGGTAGATAGTTTGTTTGGCTCAATGAAAAAAAATAAAGCAAAATGTGGTTTATTGGTAACTTTAGAAAAACCTAAGAGTACCATGATAAAAGCAGCTGCTCAAATGGGTGTTAACATTTATTTTGGTAAAAAGTATCCAAAAGTTGAATGTATTAGTGTGGAAGAATTGTTAAAAGGCGTTAGACCAAAAACACCAATTTCTGTTCATTTTGAAACTCCTGATGCAACTCAAATTAGTAATCAAGCAAGCTTATTTGGGTAAAATATATCTAGCCGTATATCTAGTTTCTTGTTTAAATTGATGAAACTTCATGCGAGTTGTTTTTAATTAAATTTTAATTATCCATGCAACTAGTGTAAAGTAGTGTGTGGTAGTGTGAAGAAGTTTGTACTTCTAACGCCCCAAATAATCGCCAGCTTCCTGAATAATTTTCCAGAGTTTCTGCAAGTTTTCTTTGTTCACATCTTCACTTTTCTTGTTTTATCTCTTAAGTGTTGTTAATTTAATTGCACTTTTAAAATATTATCGTCTGCCCTTAACACTTGCGTGCTTTTCTAAGATTTTTTTGGCATTAAACTTTGCCTCTTCTGTTTTTTTAACCATCCAAATCTTATCTCTTGCAATCTTTGATGAAGAATGGTGATCAACAATTGGATTTGGATAATGTTTTCCTATCTCAATACCCAGGCCCTTTTGATCAATATAGGTTAGTTTCCACGGCTCATGGACTAATTTATTGGGTATTTCTTTTAATTCTGGCACCCATTTTTTGATAAAATCTCCGGTAGGATCTTGATCAATTGATTGTTTAATTGGATTGTAAATTCTTATTGAATTTATTCCTGTTGTTCCTGATTGCATTTGAAATTGTGAATAATGAATGCCTGGCTCATAATCTGTAAATAATTTTGCTAAATGTTTTGATGTTTTTTTCCAATCAAGCCATAATTGATAAGACGCAAATGAAACTAACATTGCTCTCATTCTAAAATTAATCCATCCATTAGTTCTGAGGTACCTCATGCAAGCATCAACAAAGGGATAACCAGTAGTTCCATTTTTCCATGCTAAATGATAATCTTCATTAAAATCATTTTCTCTTATTCCATTATAAGCGCTATTCATATTTCTAAATTCAATTTCTGGTTCATCATATAACTTTTGAATAAAATGACAGTGCCAAGCTAATCGACTTTTAAATGCAATTAAAGATTTCTTTTTTGAAAAAGATAATTTGGATTTTAATTTATCGTCAGTTTTTGTAAAAATTTCTTTAATAGAAATATTTCCAAATGCAATATGAGGACTTAATCTAGAACAAGAAGTTTCTCCAGTTATTGGTGAAGACATTTCTTTTTGGTAATTTTCTGATCTGTCATTAAGGAATGAATCTAAAAGTTGAAGTGCGTTTTGTCTTCCGCCAATTTGAATTTTTCCATTTTCTAAATTATTTGTTTTTATTTTCGATAAATCTTCTACATAATCATCTGAAATAAACTTACAATTTAAATTTGAATTAGCACTTTCACTATCTATAAATTTATTCCAATTATATGACCATTTATTTCTAATTCTATGATTTAGTTGAACGCCAAATTGATTTGATATTTTCCAGTTAATATTTTTTTCTTTAAATAAAAAACTAACTTCTTTATCTAAGTTAGTTATATACATGTTCTTGAATATTATATTTGAATAAACCTCATTTATTTTAAATGTATCAGTTAAATGACTTAAAATTTTTAATGTATCTCCATAATATATATTGAGTTTAGCATTATATTTTTCACTTAGTGTTTTTGATAAATCGTTTAAGGATGATTTTAAAAAATCTAAATGGAATGAGCTTGATGTAGGTAATTTGTGATATTCTTTATCAAATATGTAAATTGGTAAAATCTTTCCTGATTTAATAGCTTCGTTAAAAGCATCATTATTAGATACACGTAGATCGTTCCTGAACCATACGATTTTGTTCATTTTAAATAATTAAAGACTGATTTTGAAAGTTCTTGAAGTTTTGTCGTCTGATACTTTTAAAATTTTAAATTTTGAAGTTTTCTCAAGCTTTTGACCTTTGTTTGTAACAAAAGATTTCATTTTCTTAACTTCACCTTCGGGCATTTTTCTTGTGTACTTTAGTGTATGTTTTTTTGAACCTATAACAAATATTGTTTTCATGAGATTTTAATTACAAATATATTTATTATCTGTCTCTGTGACATAAGTTTCATTTAAGACTTTGGGATTATTTTGACATCGAGAATTTACTAAAGAAATGAAAGAAAAGGAGAGAATAGAGCGTAATCGTGTTGCGCTAGCAAGAGAACAAAGACGTATTTTTGGTGCAATGCCTATGAACAAGGTAATTATGTCAGTATTCGCTCTGATAGATATAAAAGACAAGAAAACAAGTATGAATATTATTAATCTAAATATTTATCTAAAAAATAAACTTTTTCTAATATCTATAATTTCTCTTATTTGTTTGTCTTTAATAGCATTCCAAGAAACAAATAGAGTGCATAATTGATATAAGGCAAATATCTCATTTTTTTGATTTTGAGACAAATTACTATCTGCCTCTATATAGTTTTCAAAATAAGAAATATTATTTCTTGCACAGTTTAAATAATATTTACAAGCATCTGTTACTGTAGCAGTTGACCACCAGTTTGAGTCTCTGAAAAGATTTAATATTTCTTGATAGAAAGAACTTGTTTCAGAAATAACCAAATCCTTTTGAACATTTTCTGAAAACTGATCTAATTCAAATTGAATTAAAGCTAATATCTTTTTTTCACTACTTCTCTTAACATGTAGTTCAATAACATTTCTATATGACATGGAATTAATTTTATTCCAATTATTGAAAAAATCATTTGGCGCTTTGTTGAGATCACTCATATTTAATAAAATTTTTTATATTTACTATTGAAATTACACTAAATTAACTATGCCAATATTAACAGTTTTAATTTTTAATTTTTAGTCTAGTTGGAAATTAAATGAAAAAATTATTTATATTTTTATTAATATTTTTGAATATTGTTAATTATTCAAAGTCAGACGATTTCTTTGAAGATATAACTTACCAAATATTAGAAAATCAACCTAGATTAAGTTATGGTGTGTCCGTTTCAGATGTAAACAACGATGGAAATTTTGAATTTATTGTAACTGGATTTGGATTTAATAATTTAGCCTTAGCTCATAAAAAGGGTATTTTGTTCAACTCAATTAACCAAAGTATATTTATAGACAATAATCGTAAAACTATAGGAGTAGCATCGTGTGATATTGATCAGGATGGTTATGAGGAAATATATTTTTTAAATACAGACACTTATAGTGGAAACAAAAGATATTCAGACAGATTATTAGATTTTGATGGAAATAAATTTTTTGATTTATTTGAATTAGAAATAAACCAGAAAAATTTAAATCTTACAGCAGGTAGATCAGTTGTATGTGTAGATAGAAATGGAAATGGAGCTTATGGAATATATGTTGCAAATTATGGAGGGCCTACAAGATTTTATGAAAAAGATGGAAATGAAATAATAGACAAAGCTTCAGAGCTAGGTATTGATAAAATTACTGGAGGTAGAGCGGTTATTTCAGGTAATATTTTATCTGGAAGATCTGATATTTTTGCTGCAAATGAAAGAGGAGAGAATTTTTTATATTATAATAATAATGGAAATTTTGTTGAACTTGCGAAAGATTATGCTGTTGATGATACCTTTCAAAACGGCCGTGGAACTGCGCTAAGTGATATTTATTATAGAGGTAGATTAGATATATTAACTTCAAATTGGGAAGGGCCTCATCGAGCATTTGTTTTAAAAAATGATAAGTTTGTAGACATAGCTGACAAACAATTTAGCGCCCCATCGAGAATTAGAACAGTAATCTCTGCCGATTTTGATAATGATGGTTATGACGAAGTATTCATGAATAATATTGGCGAGCCAAATAAATTATTTAAAATTTTAGATAATGGTGAGTTTAAAGAAATAAATATTGGAAATGCTTTAGAAACTAATGGATTAGGAACAGGAGCTGCAGTAGCCGATATAGACGGTGATGGAATACTTGAGCTTTTAATATCTCATGGAGAATCTGGTTATCAGCCTTTAACTTTATATAAGGCAAATTCAAAAAAAAATAATTTCTTAAGGATTAAGCCAATTAATATGCATGGTGCTCCTGCAAGAGGTGCTACTGTAACTCTTGTTTCAAATTTAAGAACTCATTCTAAAACAATAGACTCAGGCTCAGGATACTTGTGTCAAATGGAGCCAGTGGCACATTACGGAATTCGAAAAAATGAGAGAAATATTAAGATTATTGTTACTTGGACAAATGGAGAAGAAAACACTTTTAAAATTAATGAATTAAATAAAACATTGGAAATTAAACAAAATAATTAATGTTTTTATGAAAAAATTTTTTTTTATAATATTTACCCTTTTTTTAGTTTTTTCTTATAACCCAAGTTTAGAAGCACAAGAAAGAAATTATTATCAAGAATTAGTAAATGAGTGGAGTAAAATATTTCCAGATAGAAATAGAAACGCTGCTGGTCCAAAATTTTTTAAACATATATTAAATAAAGACATTACTTATCACGAGTTTGTAGAGTTTAATAAACTTTATTGTGCAGTATCCGGTTCTTTGATTGATCCTAATGCTGATCCTGAAAAAGTATATTTACAAGAATTCAACACAAATAAAAAAATTTGTGGTGATTACTATAGATGCTGTATTCCATGTTCTTGTGATGTAATGAAATATTCAAAAGTTGAAAAAATGAAACATAAATTTAAAGATATCGAAAAAGAGTTTTATGTTTTAACGATTAAAAACCCATGCGGGAAAAAAAATTTTCCAAAACAAGTAAATAGAGATTACTTTTGTGATGGTGAAAGTTTATCAAAAGATCAAGTTATAGAACTAAATAATAGGTTGGTTATTGGCTTATTTCATAAAGCAAAATTTTGCAACGAATCTGAAATTGTCAAAATAGACAATCATCAGGTTACAGGTTTGTTTTGTGAATTTAGAAACAATACTCCAGATGAAGAATTGCAAAGTGGGATGGGAGATATATTTATAAAATTGGCAAGATAATTCTAGAAAAAAATGAGTAAAGAAAAAAATATTAAAACGAATGAACTTTTTAAACAAGATAAATTTCTAAGTATTCTTGTTCATTTGATGACTGGATTTGGAATTGTTGCTGGTTTCTTTGCTTTAATTGCTGTTATGAATAACAACCAAAAAGAGGCTTTTCTTTGGCTTGGGTTTGCATTTTTAATAGATAGTGTTGATGGAACTTTAGCTAGAAAATTTAATGTTAAAAAAAATATACCAAATATTGATGGTAAAATGCTGGATAGTATAATTGATTTTTTTAACTATGTTATAATACCATCAGTAATGATTTATTGGTTTAGGTATGTACCAGACCAGTTTATTTTATTAATTCCTGTAATTTTGATTTTTATTTCTATTTATTCTTATGTGAATTTGAATATTTTAACAAATGATAATTACTACAATGGTTTCCCTGCTATCTGGAATGTAATCGTACTTTACTTTTATATTTTTGGTACCAGCCAAAATTTTAATTTGATATTTTTAATTTTATTAATATTACTAAAATTTTCCCCTTTAAAATGCATTCATCCTTTAAGAGTAAAAAAATTTAAAAGTTTATCAATTATTTTTGCAATATTTTGGTTCATTACTTCAATTTTGCTTATTTTAATAAAGGACCAGAACATAAACCCAGTGTATGAGGTTTTCTTAATGTTTTTATGGGTTGTTTCAAATATTTACTTTATATCTGTAAGCATTTTTAAAACATTTAGAAATTAATTTATTTAATACGGGAGCCAGGAATTATAAAGTATATTTTCTTTATCTATTGGAATTTCAATTGTTTTATTTTGTCTAGATGAAGCATAGACTGCGGTGACAAATTCTAAAGAATTTCTAGCATCTGTTAAAGTTACCTCATCACTAGGCAAACCGTTAAGTTTATTTGCTATTTCCACAAACATACCAGCATACCAGGATTTAGTTTGTTTTACTTTAGATAATACATCTTGAATTTGACCTTGTGTTATTGGTGCTCTTGGTAAAAAAGTCCACTCATCATCAGCTGGGCTATAGGGTTTTTCAGGAGAAGCAGCAGACTCAGCAGTTAATCCCTCAAAACAAAATCGAAGTCTACTTGTATCGTTTGCGGCACCTAATGTGATAGAACTCGTCACCAGAGTTCCATTTTCCATTTCAATTGAAAGGGCAGCACAATCCTCAACCTCAATTTTATTTACTCTAGTTGATAGCTTGGCAAAAACATTTGAAACAGGACCTAGAATCATACTAACTAAATCATGAATATGAATAGAGTGACTTAAAATAGCTCCACCTTGTTCACCTTCCCAAGTTCCTCTCCAAGGTTTTGAATAGTAATCTTTTCCTCTATTCCAATGAGTTTCTAAAGAAGCAACCAATGGTTTTCCTGCCAAACCAGATTTGATTAATGCTTTTAAATTTGAAAATCCTAGACCATATCGATATTGAAATACTGGAAAAATAATCTTGCCAGTTTCTGTGCTGATTCTTTCTAGTTTGTCCACTTCTTTAAGACTTGATACCAAAGGTTTTTCACAAATTACATGCTTTCCAGCCTCCATAGCTTTTTTACAAGCAGAAAAATGTAAATGGGGTGGTAGACAAATATCAATGATATCAATTTCTTTTACTTTTAATACATCGTCAAAATTTAGAGAAACTTTAGTATTTGTATTTGATATTAATATTTTATCAATAGATTCTCTTGTTAAACCACACAAAGTGTGAACATTAAATCTCTCAGATACTTTTTGAAAGTCCTCAAAATGTTTCGCTCCTATATTAGTTCCAATTATAGCTACTTGATATTTTTTCATTTTTTTTCAGCTTGCTCTTGTGCTTTAATAGCAAGTTCCATTGAAAGATAAGTTAGTTCCTGAGGACATGCAGTTTCTGTTCTATTTAAAACATCATTAATTAAATTACTAAAGTAGGGTAGCTTAATATTAGAGCAATCAATATGTGTTACTTCATCATTATTTGCTAAAAATAAATGATTACCTTTTTCTGATTTTGCTAAATCTGTATATTTTCTTATTTCAATAAAACCTTTGTCTCCAAGTATTAATAATCTTCCATCTCCCCAGGTTGGAAGAGCATCTGGAGTAAACCAATCTAGGCGAATATAACCATGACCACCATTACCAGTTAGGTTTAATTCACCAAAATCTTGAAAACCAGGCATATCTTTCTTTGTTGTATTTTCAACTAATGCATGGTTGATTTTTGCCTGATTTGAATTTGTAAAAACTAAAAATTGATGAATTTGGTGGGAACCAATATCTGTAATTATTCCCCCATAACTTTGACGATTATAAAACCAATCAGGTCTTTCATAGTTTCCTTGTCTATGCGGACCTGTACCAATAGTTTGTTTTACTGTTCCTATTTTGCCTCCATTTACTAATTCTTCAGCTTTAGCAACTGCAGCAACGTGAAATCTTTCAGAAAAATTTACAGACCAGATCTTTCCACTTTCTTTAACAGTTTTTTTTAAATCATTTAACTGATCTAAGGTAGTGCAGCCTGGTTTATCAACCATAACATCTTTACCAGCTTTTAAAGCATCTATTGAATGACCAGCTCTATCTTGAGGTATTGAAGATATTAAAATCATATCTATGGATGAGTCGTTTAATATTTCATCTTTATTTTCTTTTCTTTTAATATATGGGTATTTCTTATTGAATTCTTGTAGTGTTAAAGGATCACCCTCTGTCCAAAAGTAATTACAATTACAATTTTCTTTGATCATTTCATCTAGCATGTCAAAGATATGACCATGATCTATTCCTATTATACCCAAATTTAAACTTTTTTTCACGTTACCAATATTAATAACTCTTTGTTTCTTTTAGCCTCATTTTTATTTTTAAATTTTCGAAAATTTCTAATTCAACATCATCCCATTTATTAAAAATTTTTTGACGAAATAATTTAAGAGATTTATAAGGGTTAATTTTATTAAATTCTCCCCATCTCCAATCTGGATACAAATTTAAAATTCCCCATGTTTCTTTATTAAGTGTTGAAGACAAGTGTAAAAAAGATGTATCTGTTGATATTACTAAATCTAAATTTGGTATTATTGATTTCATCTCATTTAGACTATATTTTCCAAAATCATTCATTTTTATTAATTTAAAATCGTTTAAATCTCTATCCCAAATTTCGTTTTGCAAACAAAAATAATTTATATCTAAAGAAAATATTTTTTTTAAAGACTTAAGAGGGATAGATCTATAGGGTTCATTTGGGCCATTAAATGACCCAGACCAAGCTATACCTATATTTAGTTTCCTTTTATTAAATTTTATTACATTCGAATTTATTTTTTTTTCATTTTTTTTAATTATTAATTTATTAGAATCAACTTTTTTTTTATAAAAAAATTTTATTAGCGAACCTAAAGATATTTTAAAATCAAATTGATTATTGTCTAAAGTATCAATATTTTTAATCTCTAGATTTGGAATATCAGACCTAAAAATTTTCTGTATGTTTTCATTTACAACAAAAGTAACTTTCTTTGAAATTTCCAATAATGGAATAATATATTTTGAAAATTGTATTGCATCTCCAAGTCCTTGTTCATTAAAAACAACAATATGTTTTTCTTCTAAATTTTCGCCACTCCATAAATGAATATTTTGAAAAAGATGATTGGATTTAAAAGCACCTTGATCATAATATTTCCAACCATTTATGAAATCACCTTCATATAGCAACCTCATTCCTAAAAAATTTAGACCGTAAGAGTTATTTAAAAAATTTTTTTTTGAAGAATTAAATAATGATTGTCCTTCTTTATTTTTACCAATTGTGAAATAAATTTTAATTAGTCTAATTAGAAATCTTAGGTTTTTTTTGTTATCTTCCAATATTTGTATGGCTTTAGAAATTTCTCCAATTAAAATGAAATATTCAGCTTTATTGTATAAGAATTCTGTATATTTTTGGTCTAAATTTTTTGCTTTTTCAAAATACAATTCTGAATTTTTTTTGTCTCTCAATCCTATGTAGTTTGAAAAAATATTGTTAATTATAATTTTGTTGTTTTCATTATTTTTTAAAGCCTTAAAATAATATCTATTTGAATTTTTGTATTTTTTTATCTTTGCATATGAGCTACCAATATTATTAAAAACCAAGTGTTTATAATTTTGATCAAGTTTAATAGATATTTTGTAAAATTTAATTGACTTTTTATAATTTTGAATTTCCCCATAACCGTAACCAAGCTGAAAGTTAAATAGTGGATTTGATCTTTCTATTTCAACCAATTTTTCAGCAAAAAATACAAATTTTCTAAAATTTTTCTTTCTGTTATAGATAAGTATCAAATTTTTTATAGCATCCTTAAAAGTATTATTAATTTTAAAGGAATTTAAAAAATTAATTTCTGCTTTATTTAAATCATTTTTTGAAAAAAAAATTACTCCCCTTAAATTATAAATAATATATTTATTTTGATTGTTTTCATAAATTTCGCAAAGTTTTAATGCATGATCGAATTTATTATTTTTAATGTTTTCTACAATTTCATTCAAATTTGACACAATTAATAAAAACCTTTCTTTTCCAAACCCTTGTAAAAAATTTCTTGAAGATTATCGTTTTCTTGTTTTTTTATTTTAAGATCATTTGTATTCATTAATACGTTTGGCCTTCCTATTTTTTTATGAAAATTATATTTATCCTCTCCTCTTGCAATTTGAACACTATTTTTGCCTAAGGTTTGTTTTACGTTTGTGCCAATATAACTTTGAATTACAAATCCTATCCTTCTGTCATTGCTTTTATTAATGCCCGACCCATGTACTACTCTTGGATGGTGCAAAGACATTTGACCGGCTTTTAGTTCTATAGATTTAACTTCATCTTCAGGTACATTTTCTACTGTTTGTCCTCGAGTAAGCAAGTTGCCTTCATTAAATTTTTCATTGTGATCTTTAATATTTAAATGTGATTTAGGCCACATTTTCATACATCCGTTGTTTTCATTCGACTCTGTTAATGCCACCCATGCTGTGATCCAATCGTGAGGTTCTAATCCTATGTATTTTGCATCTTGGTGATAACTTACAAAATCTTGTTTGTTAGGGTTTTTAATAAATAAAGTAGTACTGCAAACTAAGATATTTTTTCCAATAATACTTTCTACTACATCTAAAATTTTTGAATTATGAACGATCGAATCAAGTTTTGGTGAAATTAAATGAACATTATATCTTCCCGATTTATATATTTCATTTGGCATTTTTTTTTCTATCAATTCTATTTCTTTTCTTGCCTCCAATGCTTCGCTACTAGATAAAACTTCAATAGGGGATATGTACCCTTGGTCTTTATACTGTTTAAGTTGATTTGATGTTAAATTAGTCATATTATTTTGAAAAGATTATATGAGCTCATCTATTTCTTCAATAATTTATGGCTGAAGTATTTAAATTAGGAATTACTGCTAATAACAATCAACCAATCAAGGAAGTAAATTCAATTGAGGTTTTGGCAAATAAAGGAATAGTAGGTGATCGACATTTTGATGATTTTAATGATCCTTACAATCAATTATCTTTAATAGAGTATGAGAATATCGATGAATATAATATTAAATTTGGGCTTGATATACCTTATGTAGATTTTAGACGGAATGTTGTTACAAAAGGTATTCAATTAAATGATTTAATTGGAAAAAAATTAAAGGTAGGAAATGTTGAATTAAAGGGGATTGAATTATGTCGTCCATGCAGACATTTAACTGAAATGCTTGACCAAAAAAATATACTTAAAGAGTTTATGAGGAAGGGTGGACTAAGGTGTCAAATTCTCACTTCTTCCAAAATTAATATTGGTGATAAAATAGAATTAATTAATATTTAAGTTTTCGCAGTTTCATTAACTTGAGTTTCATCGAGTGTTGCAGGCGTATCAGGATCTAATTCTAATCCAGCAGGTGTAATTGTTGCTGGAATTGGCGTGAATGTTGAGTCGGGATTTTCAACAGTGCTTCTAACCTTCATTCTATACAAACCAAATACACCAATTATTGAGTGTGCTATTATTAAAAATACAAACAAACCATTTAATCCAAACCATTCCATGAAAATTGCACACAAAATAGGACCACTAATAGCTCCTACACCAAAAATTAATTGTAATCCACCTCCTGCAGCAACAAATTTAGATTTTGGAACAAAGTCATTTGTATGTGCAAGGTTAAGTGAGAATAATGGTAGACATAAACTTGTATAAAGTCCAACAGCTATAAAAAAAATTATTTTTCTAAAAGCAAATTCATCCATATAGTAAATATTTTGTATAGGATCATTTGAAGTAAAAATTGCAATTAATGCTAAAAGAGAACTTCCAAATGTTGTTATGACTATCACTCTCCTTCTGTCAAAAATATCTGAAAAATAACCTATAGGACCCTGACCTAAAACTCCAGCAATTGTTGCAATAAACAAAAGTATAGATGTTTCAAATAAAGTAAATTTTGCGATCGTTGCATAAACAGAAATTAAAGAAAAGAAAGCTGCATGAATTATTCCTGTAAAGAAAGAGCTCAAAGAACCAAGAGGTGAGATTTTATAAAGTTCTATAATACTTATTGTTTCAATTTTTCTAAATTTAGGAGCGGGCCTTTTTGTTAATAAAATAGGAACTAGAGCAACAGAAAGTAAAACAGAAACCAAAATAAAAGGTTCATAAGCCTCAGGTTTACTTATATTAAGCAGAAGCATACCTAGAGCTAAACCAAAATAAATTACCATCATATATGCAGATAATAGTTGCCCTCTATTTTTATTAGTTGCTCTATCGTTTAACCAGCTCTCAGTAACCACATAACAACTAACTAAACTTATACCTGTTATAAATCTACTAATTGTCCACATAAGTGGATTTACATAAACAACTGCTACTAAAGCACTTAAAGATGCAAGCGAGGCGAATGCAGCAAATACTCTTATATGACCAACTTTTGAAACAAAATTAGGAGTAGTTTTTGATCCTATAAAGTAGCCAACATAATATCCTGACATAAAGATACCAGTTGTAAAAACACTAAAATCTTCAAGTACTGACCGAATACCCATGATTTGCATTTGCAATCCATGAGCAATCATCATTACTCCTATCCCAATAAATAGAGCCCAAGACTTTTTTACTTCTTTTTGCATGTTTAGTTTTTAAAATTTTATAATTCTTCGCTAGGTAGTTTTGGTTTGTGTTTTTTTTATGGCTAGTAAAGAATGAATTGCTATCGTGATAATGATAACAATGCCCCCATAGATCGTTTCAGGAGAAGGCTGTTCTTTTATTACCATCCAAACCCACAATGGTCCAAGAATTGTCTCTAAAAGAAAAAAAAGATTAACTTCAGCAGCAGTTATAAATCTTGGTGCTATGGTTACCAAAACAAAAGGTATAGCTACGCACATTACACACATTAAAGGTATATAAAAAAGATCATTTCCCATTAAAGCAAAGTCTTTTACAAAGAAAAAGGCAAATATAGCGACACATGATTTTCCAATTACAGCAGCAGGAACTAAGTCGGTTGATTTTGCATATCTTGCTATGTTTGCGTTACAAGCTAATCCAAAGGATGTTATTAAGCCAAATAAATCACCATAAAAATTACCAAGACTTAATGAATCGTAAAAAATATAAATACAAGCAATAAAGGTAATTATAATAGCGACCCAAGTCTTATTATCCGGTTTTTCTTTTAGGAAAATAGCCCCCAATATTGCTGATAGCATAGGCGCAAGAGCTACCATTAATAAAGTATTTGCTACATTGGTATTTTGTATTGAGATAATAAAAGTAATATTACAAATTGAAAAACTAATTACATAAAAAATACCTGGGTAACCAATTTTAAATAAAGCTTTTAAGAAATTATTTTTATAAAATAAAAGAAGACCTACTAAAACTACAAAAAATGGTATTACTCCTCTGTAAAAAAGCATTCCCCAAGTATCAATTTTTGATAATCTAATTAGTAAAGAGTCAGGAGTTATAAACATAATAGCAACAAATGCCATTAAAGAGCCTTTTTGTTGATTAGTTAGATTATTCACGCTTTTAGCTCTTTCCAAAAAGTTTTAGCTAAATTTTTTCCTGATAGTTCAAAGAGTGTTTTAAGTCCAGTTGGAGAAGTAACATTAATATCTCCATTAAGTTTTTGATCAATAAAATCAATTCCTGCAAAAAAAATATTTTCTTTTTTTAGGTCTTTTGCGATTATTTTTGAAATTTTAATTTCTTTACTTGTTAATTTGATATTAATTGGTCTTGCACCTTTACTCATATTACTTAAAATTGATCCTTTTTTTGGAACTCTTGAAATTGCACCGAATACTTTTCCATTAATAATAAAAATTCTTTTATCTCCCTTGCTTATTCTTGGAATAAATCTTTGGCACATAATATGATCATGTTTTTTAATAAATTTATTAATAAATTTTGAATTAAATTTATTACGTAAATGAATATCATTTCCACTGAAACTATGAATAGGCTTTAAAATTACCTTTTTATTTTTTTTAAAAAATTTTTTTATTTCATCCATATTTTGTGTAAAAATTGTTGGTGGCATGTATTTTTGATATTTAGATGAATATAATTTTTCAGAAATATTTCTAACAGATGTGGGGTTATTAATTATTTTAACTTTGTTTTTAATTATATCTAAAATGTATGTTGTTGAAATATATTCAAGATTAAATGGTGGATCTTGGCGAATAAGAATAAATTTACATTTTGTTAAGTCTAGATTTTCTTTTTTAAGGATTTTATAGAATTTTTTTTTGCTGTAGTTAAATTTAATGAAAAAACCCTTTGCAGTAACTTTTGAATTAACAACTGATAAGTCTTTTGGATCGTAATAGAAAATTTTATATTTTTTGTTCTGAATTTCGTTTGCTAAAAAAACACTTGTATCCGTTAAAGGATTTAGTTTAGAAGGATGATTTCCTTGAATAGCAACAATTTTATTTATCATATAATTCATCTAAATTTTCGTTTTTTGAAAATTTACTAATCATATGATCTGCGTTTGTTGTCTTATTATCAATTACTTTTTGTAGATGTTTTAGGAATACAGTCTCGTTGTTACCCTTTTTACTTAAAATATCTCTGTTCTCTAAACCTTTTCTCGAAACATCTAAAAGTATAGACGACCAATAAAGAAGATCTTTACCCATCAATTGAGTATTAAATCCTTTTTTTGGTGCCTCTAAATAGGCATTAATTATTTTGTCTTTATCCCATTTTGAAATTAATTCATGAACTTCATCTAAATTTCCGTAAAGCATACCAATATTGAAAGCCGGTCCCGCACATAAACAATCCCAGCCGCAGGTATCCATAGATCTCAATTCAATATATTTTTTAACTCTGTTTTCAGTAAATATTGTACTTAAGTGAGTTGTTAAGTCTGTTTCAGTTGGAAGTTTATTGCCAATTTCTTGTATTTTTCTATTTATAAAATCTTTAAAAATATATTTCCTACCTGAAATATATTGATCTTTATGTTGTATAAATAATATTGGAAAATTAATTACAAAATCTGCATATTTTTCAAAATTCATATTTTCAAAAAATAATTTAGGCAATCCACCTCTTGAAGTACTTTGCCATACCTTAGATCTATAAGATAAGTAGTTGCTATTTTTTTTCTCTACAATTGATGAATTAGCAAACAAAGCAATTGCAATGGGTACAATTGAGTTTGCTACTCTAAATTTCTTAATAAAATCTTCTTCTGATTTATAATCTAAATTTAATTGAGTACCACAAGTTCGATACATCATATCTAAACTAAGCTCACCATCTAGAGGCATATCCTTATTCATTAATTCATATCTTTGCTTAGGGTTGCCTGGGATTTCATTTAATTTAGAAATAGGATCAAATCCTGCGCTAACAATTTTTATATCTAATTTTTTTGTCACCTGTTTAAGTTCAAATAAATAATCTTGTGACTCTGCACAAGCTTCGTGCATATGATTTAATTTATCTCCAGACAATTCTATTTGATTGCCTGGTTCAAGAGTTATATTTTTACCACCTTTATTAAGAGCAATGATATTTTCTTTTTCAAAAACTGGATTCCAGCCAAATTCAAGTAAGGCTGAAAACATTTCTTTTATTTTTGAATAATCAATCCTTTTATTGTCCCTAGTATTAAATAAAAACTTTTCATGCTCTATCCCAATTTTAAAATTTTTAGGCTCTTTAACACCTGACTTAAAATAATTAATAATTTTTTCTTTTGAATCAATCATGCGCTGTAAATAGTGATTTATAGATAAATTTAAAGATAATAATAAGGCTCTTTTGCAAATATTTTTTTAACTAATGGCTTAAAATCATCCAAAGTCATACTTTTATAATCAGGGTCAAAAGAGCATTGATCATATTTTTCACAAAAATCTATGGTGTCTTGATAATATTTGTGGTCTTTAAATTTATCTCTTGCATTTCTATCACCACCTAAATGATGAGCACTGTAATAAGTTTGAAAAAGACCATGGTGTAGAATAATCCAATAGGTTTTTTCTGAAACATAAGGTCTAAGTATGGATGCAGCATATTGAGAATGATTCATTGGTGCTAAATCGTCTCCAATATCATGTAGTAAAGTTGCAACAATCATTTCATCACTTTCTTTATTTTTAAAAGCTCTTGTTGCAGCCTGTAAAGAATGTTCTAGTCTACTAATTTTGTAACCTTCTAAAGTTGAAGTCTGTTTGCTCAAATAACTAAGAATTCTATCTGCGGTTTGTCTTTCGAATTTCTTTTCTAGTTTTTCTAAAAGTTGATAGTCATCTTTATTACCATTTTTCATTTTAGTAAATTTAACTGTTTTCATAGTTTAATTATTTGATGCTGAACTCAATAATGATAATTGAGTAATTTTATTGTCTCCTAACTCATCAACCAATTTTACTGGATAATCACCTGTAAAATAATGATCTGTTAATTGTGGATAAATTTTGCTTCTATTTTCAAAACCTATTGCTTTATATAATCCATCTATTGATAAAAAACTTAGAGATTTGGCACCGATATATTTACAAATTTCATCATTAGTTTTGTTTGCAGCCAATAATTCTTTTTTTGTTGGCGTATCTACTCCATAGAAATCTGGGTATCTTATTTCAGGACATGCAATCTTAACATGAACTTCTTTTGCACCGCCATCATAAAGCATTTTTACAATTTTATGAGACGTTGTTCCCCTAACAAGTGAGTCATCAATTAGAATTATTTTTTTATTTTTAATAGTTGATTGATTAGCATTTAGTTTTAATTTAACACCTAAACTTCTTATTTTCTGGCTTGGTTCAATAAAAGTTCTTCCAACATAATGATTTCTAATTAATCCATGTTCAAAATTCATTTTTAATTCTTGAGCAAAACCCATAGCAGCAGCATTTCCAGAATCTGGTACTGGAACCACAATATCTGCATCGATTTTATTTTCTTTTGCAAGCTCTCTACCTAGGTTTTTTCTGTGTTCATAAGCTGTTTTGCCTCCAATCAAGCTATCAGGTCTTGAAAAATAAATATATTCAAAGACACATGGTCTTACTTTTTTAAGAGGAAAAGGCTTAATACTTTTTAATTCATTTTTTTCAATTAATACTATTTCACCGTGCTCAACCTCTCTAATAAATTTTGCACCAATAATGTCGAACGCACAAGTTTCGGATGCAAGAACATAACTACTTCCAAGTTTACCAACAACTAGTGGCCTGATTCCATAAGGGTCTCTTACCCCAATCAATGAGTTTTGAGTTAGCATTACCAAAGCATAACCACCTTGAATTTGAAAAATTGCATCAATAACTTTATCAATTGTTTTGGGTCTTTTTGATTTAGCAATTAGTTGAACGATCGTTTCAGTATCTGAAGTAGTATAAAATATTGCTCCTTCTTCTACTAATTTTTTTCTTAATGATATTGAATTAGTAAGATTTCCGTTATGAGCAACTCCAATACCACCTGCATTAGTGTCAGCAAAAAAAGGCTGTATATTTCTTAATATATTATTTCCGGTTGTACTATATCTGTTATGGCCAATTGCATAATTTCCCTTAAGATTGTTAAGTACTTTTTCTTTGTTGAAATTGTCTCCAACTAAACCAAATCTTTTCTCAGAGTAATATTTTTCCCCATCAAAGGTGACTATACCACAGCCTTCTTGACCTCTGTGTTGTAGAGCATGCAGTCCAAGCGCTGTTAAAGCTGAAGCATCTTTTGCATTACTTATGCCAAAAACCCCACACTCTTCCTTTAATCTTGGATTATAGGTCTTTAATTTTTTCTTTAGAATCTTGATATGTTTTTTCATTAGGAAATTCTTTTATCAAATAACTACTACCTTTTTCTAAATATGGAAAGACGTATGATTTGTCAAAATTTATTGGCCATTTATCATAATTATAAACGATATGAGCACCTGAAAATATACAAACAGAAATAATGTAAGCTCTTATAAAACCAAAAAAGAATCCAAATGTTGTATCTAAGCCACCGATTCCTGTATATCTAACTGCTTTGCTTATTCCTTTATTAACTAATAGAACCAAAAAGATAACAACCACAAATATTACTATTCCCAAACTAACATCGAGCACATACTCATTATCAATTATGTCTTTTATATATGGTTTAATTTTTGGAAATAAAATTAGTGTAATAATGTATGCCAGCAACCATTTAGCCATCGAGAGAATACTTAAAATGAAGCCCTTTTTGTAACAATTTATCAAAGAAAGAATTGTTAAAATTAAATAAATTAAATCAATTATTGATATTGCTTTATAAAAATCTTTTATGATTTCTAACATTACGATTATTTGCCAAAAGGTTTAATAATTAAGATTAATGCAGGAAGCAGTGTTAATACAGATATCATAGCTAACAACATAGCAAGTCCAGTAAATACACCAAAATAAATTGTCGGAATAAACTTCGATAACACCAAAATTGAAAATCCAAAAACAATAGTAATTGAAGTGTTAAGTATAGCAACCCCAACAGTTGAATGACACGTTTTTAATGTCTTATTGTAATCCTTAATTTTGTTAAACTCTTCTTTATATCTGTAAATATAATGAATGCTGTTATCTACAGCAATTCCTATTGTAATTGCCGCAATAGTTATCGTCATCATATCTAAAGGTATTCCTAACAATCCAATTATTCCTAAGATAAAAAAAGCAGCAATAAAATTTGGTACAACACCAATCAATGAAAGTTTAATATTTCTAAATAAGATTATGAACATTGAAAATATTCCAATCATAACTAATCCCAATGTTAAAATTTGAGATTTAAACAGGCTTTGTAATAAATTATTAAATAGTATTAAAACACCAGCTAGCTTATAATCTTTGTCCTCTAAACCAAATTTATCTTTTAAATCAAAATTAATTTTGTTAATTAAATCATTTCTTCTTAAATCTTCCTGTGAGTCTATAATTCTTAAACTAATTCGAGCCTCATTATCTTTGATTGAAAGATAAGGATCAATGATTTCAGTTTTAATACTCTCAGGAATTTTAGAGTAAAGCACTCCCATTTCTAAAGTACCTAAAGGCTTATTATTATTTAATTGAGTAGCTACCTCAATAATAGACGAAAAAGAGAGAACTTTGCCAATTTCAGGTAAGCTATCTAAGTAATTATGAATAGATGAAATTAGATCAATTTTATCTTTGGTAAACCAATATTTTTCATCATTAGTATCTTCTTCTTCGCCCCAATCTTCAAATTCGTCATCTTCCCTAGATTTTTTTACCTTTTCTTTCTTCGGAAATTTTATAATAACCTCTAAAGGTGTGGTTCCACCCAGTTCTTCATCTATAAGTTTCATACCTTTATAAATTTCGGTATTCTTATCAAAGTAATTTATAAAACTATTTTCAACTTCAAGCTTACTAATTCCAATAACACTGAATATTATAACTATTCCACTTACCAAGAAGATAAAGTTTTTATTATTAAGAGAAATTAGACCAAGTAAATTTGTAATTTTAGATTTTTGTTCTTTTTTAACTGAAATATTATTTGTGGGTGCAAAGTTTAAAAGGGTAGGAAGTAGAGTAAATGTAACTATAAATGATGTGATTAACCCAAAAGTCATCATCCAACCAAAGTCAATAATAGGTTTTATTTGACTAAAAATTAAAGATAAGAAAGCGAAAATTGTTGTTAGAACAGTATAAAGAATTGGCCAAAACATTTTTGAAGTTGTTAAGGAAATAATTTCAAAATTATTTTTTGATGGAAAATCTTTTTTAAGCTGAAGAAACCTAGTACTCATATGAATATTCATTGCCATTGTTAAAATTAACATCAGTGCAATAAAATTCGATGAGATAACTGTAACTTTCCATCCAAGTAATCCAAGTAACCCCATCATAATTATCACTGAAAAAAGACAACTGCTTATAGGAACTACAATCCAAAGAAGATTTCTAAAAACAAACCATAAAGTAGCAATTATAAATAATAGAACACCTAAACCAAAAACAATTATATCGCTTTTGATAAAAGTCATCATATCATCAGCAATCATTGGTATTCCTCCAAGATAAATCTTTCCAACGTCACCATAACTTTGAATAACTTGTCTAATTTCTAAAATATTCTGATGGTTTTGTTTTTTTATTTGATCTTTGATTTGCTCCACTTCTTTTTTTGATTTATTTGCTATATCTTCTAATTTTTGAGACTGTTTAATGTTAACAATAATCCCACTAGTTTTACCGTCTTCACTTATGACATAATTTCTAAAAACAGGGCTATTTAAAATTTCTTTAAAACCCCTATTTCTATCAACATCTTCATCTTTTAATGTTTTGAAGCTTTCTAGTCTTTCCTGAAGGGAAGCATCAGAGTTATTTAAAAGAGGAATATCTAATAATGTAATTACACTATGGACCCAGTTTAGGCTCTGAATTTTATATTTTAAACTTAATAAATTATTAATTGATGAGTCAGTTACCATTCCCTCATTTGGCGTATAGGTAAGAATTAAAAATTCATTAGATCCATATCTTTCAGAGACTTCTTTCAAATATGCTAAATCTGGGTCACCATCTATCAATAAGGTTTCTGATGAAGCATCTAGTCTAAAATTTTTTGCATAGTATCCAAAACTTAAAATAGCAATAATTAACAATACAAATATTGTTTTGGGATTTTTTAGGATAACGTTTTGATAAAAATGAGCTATCATTCAAGCTCTTTATATTGGAATTTAACTTGATTGAGTATCCTTAAATTTTGTAAATCTTTCCTCAAATTCTAGAGTTACATTGCCGATGGGACCATGTCTTTGTTTTCCAATTATAATTTGAGCTAAATGTGCAACCTCATTCATTTTTGCTTGCCATTCTGCATGTTCCACTGTCGCCTCTCTTGGTTCTTTTCTCTGTAAATAATATCCCTCTCTATAAACAAACATTACAACATCAGCATCTTGCTCAATAGAGCCAGATTCTCTTAAGTCTGCTAATTGAGGCTTGTGATCATCTCTTTGCTCTACTTGTCTTGATAATTGTGAAAGAGCCACAACAGGAACAGAAAGTTCTTTAGCTATTGCCTTAAGTCCTTGCGTAATTTGTGAAATTTCTTGAACTCTTCCATCTTTATTAAAAGTAGTACCTCTCATTAATTGGATGTAATCAACCACTATCATATCAAGACCAAAAAGCCTTTTAATACGTCTTGCTCTATTGCTCAGAGCAGCAATACTTATTGCTGGAGTTTCATCTATATAAAGTGGCAGTTCAGAGATATTTTTTGATGTTTCTAAAAACTTATCAAACTGGTCATCAGATATTCTTCCTCTTCTAATATCATTAGAACTTATTCTTGCTTGTTCAGAAATAATTCTTGTAGACAATTGTTCAGAAGACATTTCAAGTGAAAAGAAAGCTATGGATGATTTCTTACCACTCTCCTGTAATTTCTGAGCAGCGTTGAATGCAATATTTGTTGCTAGAGAGGTTTTACCCATAGATGGTCGACCAGCAATAATAATTAAATCTGATTGATGTAAACCTCCAAGCTTATCATCTAAATCTCTTAAACCAGTTGGAACACCAACTATACCTTCCTCATTTTTATAAGCTGCTGAAGCCATCTCAATTGTTTGCTTCATTGCTTCATCAAATTTTACCAAAGAAGAGTTGAAGGAACCTTTTTCAGCTAAATCGAATAATAATCTTTCAGAACTTTCGATTATGGATTGTCCGTTAATTTCAATATCATTTATTTTTGCATTATCAATAGTCTGTTCTGAAATTTTTATTAATTCTCTACGTACAAACATATCGTAAATTATTTTTGAATATTCTATAGCCTGCCTTACTGATGTAGAAAACTTTGTTATCTTAACTAAGTATTCTGGAACATTTAGATCATCTTTTTCATCTTCAAAATAACTTTTTAGTGTAATTGGGTTAGCTAACATTCCTTTATAGATAAGGCTCTCTACTGCTTCAAATATTTTTTGATGCATTGGATCATAAAAGTTAGTGCTAGAAATTATTGTATTTATTTCATCAAAAATATCATTACTTACAAGAATAGACCCTATTACAGCTTGTTCAGCTTCAATGTTATTTGGTAATTCTTTAAACTGATCTTTGACAATACTTAGATTGTTTTCCATCAGAACAAATTTACATGAAAATCAATCAAATAAAATTATAAATTGATACTGGGGAAAAGAATGTATAATTATTGAATTGTATCAGCTGAGGAAACATTAATACTAATTTCAGCATCAACTTCTGAGTGTAAAGAAATTTTAACTTTAAACTTACCCAAAGCTTTTATTTCTTCAACTGGTTGTATCATTGAGGGCTTTATATCAATTTTGTTTTCTACTTGAATAAGTTTTGAAATTTCAGTTGGTTTTACTGAACCATATAGTTCATTATTTTCTGTGCTTAGTTTTTTTACAGTATATACTTTACCATTGATTTTTTCAGCTATTTGAGACGCTTCTTTTTTCTTTTCGTTATCTTTTTTAGATAATTCGGCTTTTATTTTTTCAACTTCTTTAATGTTTTCTTTTGAGGCATAGAGAGCTTTTTTATTTGCAATTAAAAAATTTCTAGCAAAACCTCTTTTTACATCTATTACTTCACCAATAGATCCAATCCTTTTTACGTTTTCTAATAAAATTACTTTCATTCTATATTAGCGCCAAATTTCTAGCCCTTTTAATTGAAAGGGAAAGTTCTCTTTGTTTCTTTTGAGATACATTTGTTATTCTTGAAGGTAAAATTTTACCATTCTCAGACACATATTTTTTTAATAATTTAATATTTTTATAGTCTACTTCTGGAGCACCCTTGACGGATAATGGACAAGTTTTTTTAAATCTATATTTATTTGGTTGAAAAATACTTAATTTTGCAAAGTTACTTTGTCTACCTTTTTTGTTTCCACTTTGTCTTTTGGGCATTAGTTTTTAACACTTTCTTTTTTTCCACTATCTTCTTTTTTTCCAAAATAGTTTGTTTTTAAATCAAATTTTTTTACTCTAACTGTTAGGTATCTTAGTAATTTTTTGTCTATAGCTTCATTTTTTTCTAACTCATGAATTACATTTCCTTTACCTTTTATTTTAAAGTGTATGTAACTTCCTTTTTTATTCTTTTTAATAAGATAAGATAAATTTATTAATCCCCAGTTTTCAGTTTTAACAACTTCACCGTCATTTTTTTCAACAATTTTAGAATATTTTTCTGTTAGTTGCTTTAATTCACTTGGTGAAGTATCTTGCCTAGCTATAATAGTATGTTCGTATAAATTCATTTAAGTTCTTTAATAAAAAGTGAGGATATACTATTATAAAAGTTCAATTACAATAGTTAAAAAGGCAAAAATATTAGTTTTTTTTATATGTTTTCAGTAATTTTTCCAGGTCAAGGATCTCAAATAGTGGGAATGGGAAAGGAGTTTTATGATAAATTTAATATTGTAAAAGAGTTTTTTCAGCAGGCTGATGATACACTAAATTTTTCTATATCTAAGCTTATTTTAGAAGGACCAAAGGAAGAATTAGATTTAACAGTTAACACACAACCAGCAATATTTTTAATAAGTTACTCAATATTTAAAGTAGCAAAAAATGAATTCAAATTAGATTTAAATAAAGCCAGATACTTTGCTGGACACTCTTTAGGTGAATATTCAGCTTTATCATGTGCAGGATATTTGAATTTTTCAGATACTTTAAAAATATTAAGAGTCAGAGGAGATGCTATGCAAAACTCTGTGCCAAAAGGCCAGGGAGGAATGGTTGCGGTATTAGGCTCAACAGTTGATGAGATTGAAAAGATTTTGATAGAAAATCAAGAAAATTTAAAAGCACAAATAGCAAATGACAATTCTGAAGGTCAAATAGTTTTGAGTGGAAAAACAGAAGATTTAGAAAAGTTAATTCAAATTTTAAAGGATAATTCAATAAAGAATATTAAACTTCCTGTAAGTGCACCATTCCACTGTGATTTGATGAATAATGCAACAAAAATAATGACAGAAGAGTTAAATAAACTCAATTTTAAAAATGGACAAAATAAATTAATTTCAAATGTTACCGCTAATGAAATAAAAGATCTAGATGAGCTTAAAAATCTACTGATTAAGCAAATAGAGAATAGAGTTAGATGGAGAGAAAGCGTTATTAATATGATAGAAAATGATGTAAACCATTTTATAGAAATCGGACCTGGGAAAGTTTTGTCAGGTTTGATAAAAAGAATTAACAGAAATGTGAAAATTGATACAATTAATAATCAAAGTGATGTTGAGAGTCTAAAAATATGATAGATTTAAAAGGTAAAAATATTATTGTTACAGGTGCTTCAGGTGGAATTGGAAATTCAATAATTGAAAAGTTAAATCAAACTGGAGCAAATATATTAGCTTCAGGAACAAAAATAGAAAAACTTGATGAGCTTAAAAATAAATTTACAAATATAAAAATACTAAAATTTGATATTTCTCAAAACGACAAAATTGAGGAATTTATTGAAAACTCAACAAAAGAGCTTGGCGGAAATCTAGATTGTATAGTAAATAATGCGGGAATCACTCAAGATAACTTGGCAATAAGAATGAGTTTAGAAGAGTGGCAAAAGGTAATTGATATTAACTTAACGTCAACTTTTCTTATTAGTAAATTTGCAATTAAAAAAATGCTTAAAAATAAATCAGGTAAAATTGTAAATATCACATCTGTAGTTGGTCATACTGGAAATTTAGGGCAAGCTAATTACACAGCTTCTAAAGCAGGAATTATTGCGATGTCAAAGAGTTTAGCTATAGAGTATGCTAAAAAAAACATAAATATAAATTGTATATCTCCAGGCTTCATTAAAACTGCTATGACTGATAAATTAGATGATAAGTTTAAAGAGGTGATAATATCTAAAATTCCCTCAGCGCGCTTAGGACAGCCAGATGATATCGCAAATGCAGTACTTTTTTTAAGCTCAAATCTATCAAATTATATAAATGGTGAAACCTTGCATGTTAATGGAGGCATGTATATGGCTTGACAAAACAGGTTTTTAAACTATTAAGAATTTATAACGAAAAGGATCAATATGTCAGAAGACGTTTCAAGTAAAGTAAAAAAAATTGTAGCAGATCACTTAGGTATTGACGAAGTAAAGGTTACAGAGGAATCTAGTTTTATAGATGATTTGGGAGCTGATAGTTTAGATACAGTTGAATTAGTGATGGCTTTTGAGGAAGAATTTGGATCTGAAATTTCAGACAGTGAAGCTGAGAAAATTTTAACTGTTGGTGATGCAGTTAAATTTATCGAAGGAAAAGCAAACTAGAAATTTTAATGCCATCAGATAAAGATGGGGTAATGATTATATTGTCTTCTCCATCAGGAGCAGGCAAAACAACTCTAGTTAAAAGGTTGTCTGAACAAGATAATTTTGAAATCTCCATATCACATACAACAAGAAAACCTAGACCTAATGAAAATCAAAACGAAGATTATTTTTTTGTTGATGAGTTAGAATTTAATAGGTTAATTAAAAATGAAGAATTTCTAGAATACGCAAAAGTTTTTAACAATTTTTACGGCACAACAAGAACACCTGTAATAAATAAATTAAATAAAGGGAAAAATGTTCTTTTTGATATCGATTGGCAGGGAGCTGATCAAATTAAGAATAAAAAATTAGATTATAAATTAATCACTTTTTTTATACTCCCTCCTAGTAGAGAAGTTTTATTTGAAAGGCTATCTAAGCGACATGCAAATGATAAATCAATAGCTGAGGAGAGAATGAAACAATTTGAAAGAGATGTGTTACATTGGATAAATTATGATTACGTAGTTATAAATAATGATCTAAATGAATGTTACAACAAAATAAATAATTTAACTAATGCAGTAATAAATAATGGCTCTAAAGATTACGATCTAAATTATATTAGAAGTCATGTTGAAAAATTAACCTCTTAAATTTTCGTATTCACAAGTCAGCTTGTAATAAGTTTCTAGATTTATATTTTGTGGCCTCATTGTTAAATCAATTTTAAGTTTATCTAACACTCTTTGATCTCCATTAAAAAGTTGATTATAAGGTTTCTTTAACATTTTCCTTCTTTGGTTAAAAAAAATTCTAGTAATTTTTTCCAAGTTGTTCGGATCATTAATTTTAATAAAATTTTTTTTAGGATAAAAAATTAGTAGGGAGCTATCTACTTTTGGTTGTGGAAAAAATGCACTCGGTTTTATATCACATGATTTTTTAATATTTAGTTTCCAATTACAAATAATTGATAGCCTTCCATATTTTGATGTATTAAATTCAGCAATTATTCTATCTGCAACTTCTTTCTGAAACATTAAAATTAGGCATTCAAACCAAAAACGTTCTTTTAAATTTTTTATCCATTTACTAAGTATTTCGGTTGAAATATTATAAGGTAAATTACCAAAAACTATAGCTGTATCTTCAAAAAGTCTTGTTTCATCTATTTTTAAAATATCATCATTTATAATTGTAAGTTGATTATTAAATTTATCTTTAAGATTATTTGCAAGCTCATCATCTTTTTCAATAACAACTACTTTTTTTGGTTTTTTTTTGAGTATATGCGATGTGAGATTTCCAGTGCCTGGTCCAATCTCAAGTATTGTTTTATTTTTAATATTTGCAGTATTGACAATTTTTTCTAAAATATTTTTATCAATTAGAAAATTTTGACCTAAACTTTTTTTTGCTTTAATCAATTTTTATCTAAAAATTTAATTGCTTTAATTAGGCTTAGAGGGTTTGATACATTTTTTCCAATCATCTCTTCATTAGGCCCATGATCAGGCGATATTCTGATAAAAGGTAATCCCAAAGTTATATTTATAGCATCATATTCAAATAAAGTTTTTAAAGGCGTTAGAACTTGATCGTGATACATACCTACAATTACGTCATATTTTATTCTATTTTTTTTTAAGAAAATAGTATCTGCAGAGTGAGGGCCTGAAACATTATAATTTGATTTGATTAATTTTTTTATTAAAGGTCTTATAATCAAATCATCTTCGTTTTTTTTAAGTAAACTTTCACAATGAGGGTTTACTCCTAAAATAGCTATCCTAGGTATAATTGAAAAATTTTTTTTGTAAAAAAAATTAATTAGTTTTATCTTATCTAAGATCATTTCTTTATTAATTTTCTTTGTCACTAATTTTAGTGGTAAATGAGTTGTAACAGGACAGACAGAAAGTTCTTTGTTATAAATTAACATTGCGCTTTTGTTAATTAAAAATTTTTTAGTAAGATATTCAGTAATTCCAGGATATTTTTTATTAAGAAAAGTTTTTTTAGATATTGGACCATTAATTAATTTGTCCGAATAACCATTTTTCAAAAGTTTAATTGCTAACTTAAATGAATTTTCAATGTATGAATTTGATTTTATTGATATTTTTTCAAATGCGTTTTTTTGAGTGTATTCAACATTTATTAAATTTATTGATAAATTATTTAATTTATATTTTTTTAATTTGTTCAACTCTAATAATCTTATTTTTCTTCTATAATTCAATTTTTTCATTTGTAGTTTTAAAAGTTTTAAGGATCCAATTAAAATTAATGTTTTTTTAAAATTATTTTTTTTCAAGCTTTTAAAAAAAATTTCTAAAAAAACACTATTTGGCTCACCAGCTACAATTAGAATAGGCTTAGAATTCATTGATATTTGTATCTTTTTTTATTTTGTTAAAATACATATTTGAAAATTGATTTAATTGCTGATTAGTTCTTGATTTTATTAAGTTCTCTAATATTTTTTTCTTATCATAGTTTTTTTTCGTAAATTTAATATCATCAATTTTTAAGATAATATATCCATTTGGTGAAAATATTGGATTTGTTATTTGATTTTTTTCCAATTTAGTTAGGTTATTTTGAATTATTTTATTGAGTGAACTTTCTTTTATCCAGCCTAACTTTCCTCCTAAATTTGAACTATCTGATGTGCTATATACCAAAGCAGTATTTTCAAAACCAACTTTTAAAATTGATTCTTTTATCTCTGAATATATTTTGTTTAGATCTTTTTTATTTTTTAATTTAAAAACAATTTCCGATAATAAATAATTTTTTTCGCCCAAATTTAAATCGGACTCTATTTCTTTAAGTAAATCTTCTTTATCAATCTTTACTTTTGATGAAAATTTTTGATAAATTAATTGGTTCCATAAAGCTTCTAATGAGATTTTTTTTTCAATTATTTTTATATTAACATCGTAATTTTTTAAATAATTCAAAAACTCATCTTTGTTTTTTAAGTTTAATCTTGAATATCTCTCTCTTATTAATTTGCTTAAAAATTCTTGATCTAATTTTATCTCCTCAATATATCTTAAAAGTTCATTTCTTTTTATATTTTCTTTAATAAGAGAATTTTTTGCAATTTCATTCAATTCATTTTTTTTTAAATTTTTAATTTTTGGGTTTAATGCCTCTAAATAACTAATTTCATTTGCTATATCTATACTAGTAATGATTTCATTTTCGATTTTTAGTATTATTTTATTTTCTAATGCGTAAAGATTTTTTACAAAAAAAAAGTTAAATATCATAATTAAAATTAAAAATTTCATCTCTAATTTCTATATAATGACTGATCTATTTGTTGATCAAATGATGTTAATGGAAATAGCGTTATTGTGAAAAATAAATCCTCTTTAGGTTTAAGATCTCGATCCTGATAATAAGTTTTTCGATACTTTATTCCAGCAGTTAAACAATCATTTTGATATTCGTATACTAAATCATAATATTCGGTTAAACTAATTTTTCGATTACGTCTGGTTTTAAATAATAAATTATTATTATCATCGATTGTTATTCTTGTTGTATTTTCAAGTGTATTCAAGTCTCCAGTTTCTCCATCTTTTTCTAAAAAATTAAAAGTAGTTACAAAGTTGTTAACTGAGATTTCTGCTTCAACAGAATTATATTCAAATTTATTATAATCATTATCAATTGCAAAGTCGTAGTTCAATGAAAGAAATTTGGAAAAACTATTTTCTATTGAGCCAAATAAATTTGATGTAGTTCGATTAATTGAACTAGTAGTTGGAATTTTATCTTCTTTCTTATCTCTTAAAACTGTTGCTAATTTTATTTCCAAAAATTCTTCATCATTTTCTTTGTTTTCTTTTTTGTAATCAATACCAAGAGTCAATGATTTGCCTGACTCGTAACTATCACTAATACCCAATCTATTAATATCAAAAATATTATCAGTTGTTATTAGTCTGTTATCACTAGAATAATTTTTCATATCACTAGGATTAATTCTGAATGATATTTTTGGCGTAAAATAATCTGTCGTAAAATTATTATATTTTATCAAAGGTAATTTTGAATTTATTTCGTAAATATTTAGTAATTCACTTTGAATACTTGATTTATACTTTATATCATTTTTACCTGTTACATTTAAATTTTTAAAATAAACCCCGAAATTATTTACAAAACCTTTTTTTGAATATAAATCTTTTGTTGTATAATCAAGTGAGTTAGTGATTGTACTTCTTAAATTATTAGTATCTTTTAAAGAATTTCTTCCTTTTGTTTTAAAATTTAATCCTCCATTTTCATTAGAAAATAATGATGTTGACAAATCATAAAATGGCATAACATATTGATAACGATCATTATTTTTTTCTTGAAGATTTTCATAAATGGTCAAACCTGCTGTAAAATTATAATTTTCTTTATCCAAAGCTAATTCAATACCAGATATAAGATTATTTTTATCTTCTAAATCTTTTTCAAGTCTTTCATCAACAAGCAAAACATTTTCAAAAACTTTTAAATAAGTATCGTTATTTATTTTTTCTAAAAATACATTTAGTTTGCTGGTTTTAAAATCTTTTAAATCTAGATCTAAATTAAATTTTGAGAATAAATGGGAAATACTATTTCTATTTCCGTCACCAGCAACACTGGATTGATAGCCTTTTGTATAGCTAAAATCAGCTAAAAAGGATGAATTTTTATTTTCTTGACGATATTCGTTTTGGAACATGTACATTTTATTATCAAATATAGTTGGTTTAAATGTCATATCTTTGTTATCTGAAATCACATTAAAATATGGAAGATTTAAAGACGATCCCAACACATTTGAGTTATTAAGTCTTGGCTGAAGAAGACCAGATCTTCTATCGACTGATGGGTCAGGGTGAAAAAATTTGGGAAAATAGAAAACTGGCACATCATAAATATTCAATATTGCATTATTGTAATGAATATTTTGATTTACTCTATCGTGCGTAATTTTATCAGCTTTTATGCTCCAGGCAGGACAATTGTTATTATTTTTACAACTTGTAAAAATTGCTTTATTTAAGACAACTTTATCTTGATTTCCTTTAGAGGAAACTGAATAGATTCTGGGATCATTTTGACTTAAGAATGTATTTTTTTGATCTTCTTCTAATTCTCGTTCTTTATCAAATAATTTTTTATTAAGATTAACTCTTGTATCTTTTGAAATAAATGAATTATCAGAAAAATTAAAGAAACCATCACTGAAAAAAAATTTGTCTTTTTTTTTGCTTTGAGAATTTGTTACGACTTCAATATTTTTACCTTTTAAAAATTTTTTTTCATAGAAATATAAAAAATCTGTAAGTTTATATATATTAAAGTTGTCGTCAGTTAAAATAGAATTTTGATCAGACTTAAGTTGTCTTAAATTTCTATCAATTTTAACATCACTTGATACAAAATTATATTTTGATTGAATTTCCGCATTAGTTTTTCCATTAGTATAAATTTGGTTTAATTTTTTATTGAATGTAATATCGTTAGCACTGATAGTATAATTTTCAATCTTATCTTCTATAAAAACTTTTCCATTTGCATTAAGAACATCTTTAATTCTATCATACTTTAAATTATCCGCAGTTATTGTAATTCCATTATTGATCGCTTTTGAATTTTTTTCAGTAAGAAATAATTCTAAATTTTTATTATAAGTTACATTGTCAGAAAAAATTAAATAATTTTCTTTTTTATTTTCAATTTTTACTTTGCCACTAGCATATAGATTATTTAAAATTTTATTATATTTAAATTTATCTGCAATTATTATTAAATCATTTCCTAAAGCTTTTGAGTTACCTTCTGTAAAAAATAATTCATCATTTTTAATATATGTAATTTTGTTTGAATAAATTATAGTCTGATTTATTTTATCATCAATCACTACATTACCAGAGGCGATTAAAATATTTTTTATTTTATCGTAATCAAAATTTATTGCTGTTATCGTTAATCCATCTGATGAAGTAGCAGTACCTCCTTTTTTGCCAATGAATTGATTACCATTTTCTTTTATTTCTACTTCAGTTACATCAAAATTAAATATTTCGTTTGCTGAAACTATATTTACCAAAAATATATATATACAAAAAATTTGCATTAAGTATTTAAATTTATTTTTCATTAATTCTAAAAGTATAAATTGAGTTAATTATAAATAATATAATTATTGGTGTCCAAATTGAGAAAAGCATTGGTATTTGTTCTGTCTTACCCATCACATTAAAAAAATTATTCATATAATAAATTAATACTGAAAAAAATAATCCTAGAGAAATTTTGAATGTATTACTTTTAAACTGTTTTGTATTAAACATTATTATAGAAGCCAAGAAACACATTAAACATAGATATAGTGGAAAAGAAAAAATTTTTTGTATTTGTATTCCTACCTCTATTGTTGATAAATTTAATAGACTGTAATTTTTCTTTAATTCAAAAAGTTCAATTATTGAAAGTGATGATAAATTTGAAAATAAGCTTTGAATTCTCTCATAGTCAAAATTTGAGTAAAAACTTATAAAATTTTTTATTTCTTTTTCATTGCCCACATAAACTGTTGGATTACTTACTACCCAGTTTTTATTTGAAATGTCTATTTTATCAGATTCTATATGCCTTTTTACATTAAATTGAATATCTAATTCTGTTATTGATGCATTAAGTAAGAATCTGTCATCGATTTTTGAGGCATTAATAATATTTATATTGTTACTAACATTATCTTTTATCCATAATCCATTGTTTGTAATTACGGCCAAATATTTATCATCAGATGTATATGTATTTTTTAACTCAAGATAAATATTTTTTAAATTTGACGACAAATTGTAAAAAAGAGTTGAAATTATTATTCCTGTTATTAAAGAACTTAATAATAAAACACCTAATATTTTAGAATTTTTTAAACCTGAATATTTAAAAGTTTGAATTTGTTGGTTTTTTAAAAGATTTATAAAAAAAACCTGAGTAGAAATTAAAAAGATAAATGGAAACATTTCAAAAATTAATGAAGGTGAATTTAAAAATGAAACATATATAGGAAAGTAATATTTAACTTTTATATCTTTAAAAAAATCGATTTCTGTCAGTAAATTTAATATAAAAACTAAACAAAATATTACTGATGTTACAAAGATAAATGATTTTAAAAAATTTAGAATAATAAATTTTATATATATTTTCATTATGTCCTAGCACCAATATTTTTATTTAAAAGAAAATTGAAACAAATATATAATAATATAAAAATTATTATTGGGATTAAAATAATTTTAAAATTATAATAAAAGTCACTTTTAACAAATCGTAATAATGTTTCAGATAAAATTATTAAAATAAATCCTAAAGAAAAAATAAAAAACCTAAATTTTGGATATATTTTATTTTCCTTCGTGAATATTATTAAAAATAAAGAAGTTAAAATTAATACTGGTATATATAAAGGGATAATTATTCTTTTATAAAGCTCTTGAAAAAGATTATCTAATGTATCTTTGCTACAATTGTGACTTATATAGACTACCTGCTCTGAGTTAAATGCTAAATTTTTCTTAAAATATTTTTTTAAACAATTTATATGTTCTTGAGTTTTTGTTTCTTGAATTTTATCTTCTGTTACCACTACAGTATTCAGTGTTGATAAATTAAAATCTGACCTGGTAAAAGAAAAATTTGTGATTTTATTGTTAACACTATTTATTGTCTGACCATCTTCTAAAACTAGAATTTGTGTATTATTTAAATTTTTAAACTCACCTTTTTTTGCTATAGTTATTTTAAAATTTTCTCCTTCTTCTTTTTTTAAATATAAATTTTTTAATATTCCTTTATTGTTTTTGTCTTCTGCATAAATTGTAAGTCCATTTATATTATCATTAAACTTTTTGGGTTTTACAAAACTTTCAAAGAAATCAACATTGGATGTTCTGATCAAAGACCTTGAAAGATTTTGAGTTTCCGGCACAACAATTACGGTCAATAAAAGTTGTAAAAACATAACTAAAATAGAAAACTGAATAAAAAAATTGGTGATTTGTAATTTTTGAACTCCAAAATTCCAAAAAATAATTAATTCATTATTTACTTCATATTTTGTCATTACATATGAAAAACTAAAAAATAATGCAAATGGTAAAATTTTACTTATAATTTTTGGGAAGTTTAGAAGAGAATATTGCATATAAACTAGATAATCTCTTCCATCCTCCACAATGATATCTAGATAATTGACAGCCTGAAAAATCCATATAATAAAACTCGAACTAAATAGAGCAATTAAAAAGAAAATTGTACAATCTGATAAAAGTTTTCTGAACAAAATTTTTTTCATTGAAAAATGGTATTTTTACTCATATATAGCACTCTACTCTTATAGAGTGTATTTAAAAATTATGTCAATCGCAATTAATTATAAAAATAATCAAATAAAAAAAAACTCATTAAACCTTGTCTTATTTGTAGACGAAAAATTTAATATTTTAACTTTAAAAAAACATATTCTTAGAAACGAATACTCATTTATTTCAGATCTTCTAAAGGTTAAGGATTTAAAGAAAAGCATAATACATTTTGATATTAATTCAAAAAAAAAAATAATACTAATTGGATTTAAAAAAAATCTTTCAATAAATAGTGCTGAAAATCTAGGAGCAAAATTTTATGATAAGTTTAAAGATTTAAGACAAAATATTTTTTATGTTAATTCAGATACCTTACCGAGTAAATCTGCCAATCTTCTTGGACATTTTTTGCATGGCTTAAAATTAAAATCTTATAAATTTGACAAGTATAAAACAAAAAAAAAAACAAAAAATATTAGTATAATTGTAACTGGCAAAAACAAACCATCACTAAAAGATCAATTAAAATTTAAAGCCATAGAAGAAGGCACTTTCTATACACGAGACTTAGTATCTGAACCTGGAAATATTTTGCATCCAGATGAATATGCAAAAAGAATAAACACTTTAAAAAAATATGGATTAAAAATTAATATTTACGATGAAAAAAAATTAAAAAAACTTGGGATGAATACTTTACTTGGAGTTGGTCAAGGTAGTATTAGAGGATCATATCTAGTGACCATGGAATGGAATGGTTTAAAAGATAAGACAAAACCTTTGGCATTTGTTGGCAAAGGTGTTTGCTTCGATACTGGAGGAATATCTCTTAAACCAGCGAAATTTATGGAGGATATGACATACGATATGGCAGGCTCTGCCGTAGTAGTTGGATTAATGAAAAGTTTAGCACTTAGAAAAGCAAAAATAAATGCAGTTGGTGTTGTGGGGCTAGTTGAAAATATGCCAGGTGGTAACGCACAAAGACCAGGAGATATAGTAAAGTCATATAGCGGAAAGACAGTTGAAATTTTAAATACAGATGCAGAAGGAAGATTAGTGTTGGCTGATGCTTTAACATACACAGAGGAGAAGTTTAAACCAAAATTGATAGTAGATTTAGCGACTTTAACAGGAGCAATTATTGTTTCTCTTGGATCAGAATATGCAGGTTTATTTTCAAATGATGACAAATTATCAAACCAACTAATTAATGCAGGAAAAAATGTTGAAGAGAAGGTTTGGAGAATGCCATTAAATAAAAATTTTGACAAACTTATTGATTCTAAAAATGCTGATATGCAAAATATTAATTATGTTGGAGGAGCAGGATCTACAACAGCTGCTCAATTCTTACAAAGATTTATTTTAAACAAAACACCTTGGGCACATTTAGATATAGCTGGAATGGCTTTTTCAAAATATGGTGGAGCGTTAAACTCAGGAGGTGCTACAGGTTATGGAGTGAGATTGTTAAATAAACTAATAGAGGATGACTATGAGTAATTTAGAACAAACTTTATCGATAATAAAACCCGATGCAGTAGAGAGAAATCTTGAAAATGAAATTAAAGAAATGTTTAAAACTAACGGTTTTAAAATATTAAAAGAAAAAAAAATTCAAATTGAAAAATCTGAGGCAGAAAAATTTTATAAAGTTCATGAAACAAAGCCATTTTACAATGATTTATGCGACTATCTTTCATCTGGTCCAATTGTTGTTATGGTTCTTGAAAAAGAGAATTCAGTTTTGGGAAATAGAGAATTAATGGGTGCTACAAATCCAAAAGATGCAGAAGAAGGCACTATTAGAAAGAAATATGGAATTTCAATAGATAAAAACTCTGTCCATGGATCAGATAGCGTTGAAAACGCTAAAATAGAAATAGATTTTTTCTTTAAAGATTAAAAATTTTTAATATAGCTTTTGGATAGAGTTTATGTTCTTGAGCTAAGATTTTTTTTGCAAGAGAATTCATTGTTTCTTTTTTTGAAATTTTAACCTTTTTTTGCAGAATAATCTTTCCTGAATCTAATCTAGAATTTACAAAGTGAACAGTACACCCAGAGTATTTATCCTTATTTTTTAAAACTCTTTTGTGAGTATTTAATCCTTTATATTTTGGTAGTAATGAAGGGTGTATATTCAAAATTCTTCCTTTAAACTTTTCAATAAAATTTTTTGACAAAATTTTCATAAATCCAGCAAGACAAATCATTTCAATATTATTTTTTTTTAAAATAAAAAGTAACTTTTTTTCACATAATTTTTTGTTTTTAAAATTTAAAACTTTTTTTTTAATTTTAAATAATTCTGCGTAATTTAAACCCTTTGCTTTTGAAGTGTTTGAAATAACAAAGTTAATTGAAATAGGAGATTTTTTATTTTTAGAAAATTTAATTAAAGATTTTAAATTACTACCTTTACCTGAAATAAATACAGCTGTTCTTACTCTATTATAACCAGTTGATAGAACCATTTAGTTTAACTTTATTTTTATCTTTAGAAATTTTTCCAATCACATATGGTTTGTATTCTTTTGAAAAAAATTTATTTATTTTTTTTACATTTCTATTTTCAACAACAAGACAAAAACCTACTCCACAATTAAATGTTTTGAGCATTTCTTTATCAGATATTCCATTATTTTTAAGCCAACTAAATATTTTAGGAGTTTTAATTTTATTTAAATTTATATTTGCAGAGAGTTTATCTGGGATAATCCTTTTTATATTATCAGACAATCCTCCTCCGGTTATATTAGCACAGCCATTAATTAAGTTTTTGTTTAATAATTTCATAATTTCTTTAACATATATTTTTGTTGGTTTTAAAAGCTCAGATTTTAAAAACTTATCTTTTTTAATATTTATTTTTTTTTCTTTTATTAAATATCTTACAAGAGAATACCCATTAGAATGTAAACCACTAGACGGCACAGCTAGTATTAGATTATTTTCTTTTATTTTTTTTTTATTTAAAATTTTATTTTTGCTAACAACTCCAACTGCAAAACCAGCAATATCAAATTTTCCTTTTTCGTAGGTGTCAGGCATTTCAGCAGTTTCTCCTCCTACAAGTTCGCATTCTGATTGATTGCAGCCATGATTAATACCTTTAATTATTGCTTTAAGTTTATTAAGGTCAATTTTATTAATTGATATATAATCTAAAAAAAGAAGGGGCTTAGCTCCTTGAACGATCAAATCATTTACACTCATAGCTACTAAGTCAATTCCAATAGTATCAAATTTATTTAATGTATTGGCAATTTCTATTTTAGTTCCAACACCATCAGTACAAGCTACGATTCTGGGTTGTCTTATATTATTTGGTATATTTGTGATTGAGCCAAACCCCCCTATATTAGAAAACTTTTTTTTGCCTCTTTTTTTTTGTTGAAACTGTAGCAATGAAATCAACAAACTTGTCAGCAGCATTAATATTAACTCCACTTTTTTTATAGGTAAATTTTTTTATATTCATTAATATGTTTTATGAAATTTAATTCTCTACTTAGTAATTTAAAGCTTTTATATATTTTTTTTGTATTTCTTGCTTTAATAAATATTTTCTTTTCCACAGGAAAAGGTCATGCAAAGACATTTTCCATAAATGATATTGAAATATCAACACCTTTTGAAATAAATTTTAATAAAAATGAAATTATCGATAAAGGCTTTGTAGAGGCATTTAACGAACTTATTTTGTCAATTGTTCAAAGTAAAGAACAAGTAAAATTAAAGAATACATCAATAAATCAAATTAAGGGAATGATTGAAACTTTTTCTATTAAAGAAGAAAAGTTTATCAACGAGATTTATTATCTTACCTTGAATGTTTCGTTTAATAAAAAAAATATATTTGACTTACTAGAGTCAAAAAATGTATTTCCATCTTTGCCTTTGAAAAAAAATTTTTTATTTATTCCTGTTTTTGTTGATCAAAATAAAAATCAAGTTTCAATGTTTTCAGAGAATATATTATTTACTATGTGGAATTTAAATAATAAAAAATATAGACTTTTAAATTATATCTTGCCTACGCAAGATCTTGATGATTTCAATTTAATTAAAAAAAATATTAATAATTTAGAAACTTATGATTTTAAGGAAATTATAAGTAAATACAATATGAATGATCATATAATTATGATTGTTTTTAAAAATAATAATAAAATTAGGGTGTTTAACAAAATTTTTTTTAATAAAAAAAATAATTTAAAAAACTTAGATTATAGTGAAGTTAATTTTGACAATGAGGAAGAAATATTTAAATTTATTGATAATTTAAAATTAGTTCACGAAGATTTTTGGAAATCACAAAATGAAATTAATACATCAGTAAAGTTATCTTTAAATATTTCTATAAACAATTCAAATAATATTAAACTTAAAAAGTTTGAAAAAATTCTATCTGATATGGATTTAATATATAATTTTTACATTTATAAATTTGATAATAAGAATAATTTTTATAAAGTTATTTTTAACGGAACACCTGATAAATTTTTAGAGGTTATGCGTGATGAAAATTATAATTTTGAAATTAAAAATAAAATTTGGGTTTTAAATGACAAATCTTAATCAACAAATAATTAAATTTGATTATGATCAAAATTTTAAAGATCAGGATTTTTATGTTTCAAGTAGCAATGAACACTCTTTTATCCTTTTAAACAGTTGGCCAAAATGGGAAAAAAATTTTATAAACTTAATAGGCGAAAAGTTTTCAGGAAAAAGTCATTTAATAAATATATTTTTAGAAAAAAATAAAGGAGTTAAAATTAATTCAGAGGATATAACTAGTGATTTTCTTCAAAAAATTAAAATATATGAAAACATTGTTGTTGAGGATTTAACTGAAAAAATAAATGAAAACTTATTTTTTTCACTTATAAACATAGTAGATCAGGACAATAAGTATTTGATAGTAACATCCAGAATACCAATAGTTGACTTTAAATTTAAACTAAATGATCTAAATTCAAGATCTTCTAATTTTATTTTATCTCAAATTGAAAAACCTGGTGACGATTTAATTTATGCACTAATATTAAAAAATCTTTCTGATCGTCAAATATCAATAGACCAAAAACTTATCGAATTTATAATTAAGAGAATTGATAGAACTTATGGCAAAATTTCTGATTTCATATATAAAATCGACGAAATTAGTTTAAAAAGAAAGAAACCAATCGATTTTAAAATTATAAAAGAAGCATTAGAGGTTTAATTGAATAAATACAGAACACACAAGTGTAATGAATTAAGAAAAAAGGATGTAGATAAAAAAATTTCTCTTTCAGGCTGGGTAAATAAAAAAAGAGATCATGGGAATTTATTATTTATTGATTTGAGAGATAATTACGGAATTACCCAATGTATAATTGATAAAGATAATAAATATTTTTCTGATTTAGAAAAAATGCAATTAGAAACAGTAATTAAAGTTGAGGGCAAAGTTGTTAACAGATCTGAAGAGACAATTAATTCTGAAATTGACACAGGTGAAATTGAGGTTGTTATTGAGCAGCATGAAGTTTTAGGCACTTGTAAAGAGCTCCCTATGCCAATCTTTAGTGATCAAGAGTATGCAGAAGAAATAAGATTGAAATATAGATTTTTAGATTTAAGAAGAAAAAAAATTCATGAAAATATTATTTTAAGATCCAAGGTTATTTCATACATCCGAAATGAAATGACTAAATTGGGTTTTTTAGAATTTCAAACACCAATTTTGACCTCATCTAGCCCAGAGGGTGCTAGAGATTTTTTAGTACCAAGTCGTTTAAATCCAGGAAAATTTTATGCACTACCCCAAGCTCCTCAGCAATTTAAACAATTAATTATGGTTTCAGGCTTTGATAGATACTTTCAAATTGCACCTTGTTTCAGAGATGAGGATGCAAGAGCAGACAGAAGTCCTGGCGAGTTTTATCAATTAGATTTGGAAATGTCATTTGTTGAACAAGAGGATGTATTTAATGTTGTTGAAAAGTTAATGGTTAATACATTTCAAAATTTTTCTACAAAAAAACTGATGTTTGATAAATTTCCAAAGATTTCATATAAGGAATCAATGCTGAAATATGGCACTGACAAACCAGATTTAAGAAATCCGCTCATTGTAAATGATATAACTGAAATTTTTACAAGAGAAGATGTTTCGTTTGAAATATTTAAAAAATTAGTAAAATCTGGATCTAAAGTAAGATGTATTATTACAAAAAATACGAAAGATAAGCCCAGAAGTTTTTTTGATAATATTGATAAATGGGCTAAAGAAGAAGGTGCTTCTGGTTTAGCTTATTTTACTTTTGAAAAAGATAAAAATATTTCAGCAAAAGGCCCTATAGGAAAATTCTTTTCTCAAGATGCATTGGTTGAAATTATGAAAAAAACAAACTGTGAAATAGGGGATAGTATTTTCATGGCTTGTGGAAAACAAGATGAATTAGAAAAAATTACTGCACTAGCAAGAGATAAAATTGCAAAAGATCTTGATTTGATTGATGAAAATATTTTCGCATTTTGTTGGATTGTAGATTATCCAATGTTCGAAAAAGATGAGGCAACAAACAAGATTGAATTTAGTCACAATCCATTTTCAATGCCTCAAGGTGATTTAAGTGAAAAAGATTTTGAAAATCCGTTAGATATACTTGCTTATCAATACGACATAGTTTGTAATGGCATAGAACTATCTTCAGGAGCAATTAGAAATCATAAACCAGAACTTATGTATAAACTTTTCTCGATTGCTGGATATGATAAAAATCAAGTAGATGAAAAATTTAGTGGTATGATTAATGCACTTAGTTATGGTGCACCGCCACATGGAGGAATAGCACCTGGTATTGATAGAATCGTAATGTTACTAGCTAATGAGAAAAATATTAGGGAAGTTACTATGTTTCCAATGAACCAAAACGCACAAGATTTGATGATGAATGCACCATCTGAGGTGAATCCAGATCAATTAAAAGAATTAAGTTTAGCTCTAAAAACTAAAAAATAAGTTATTTTTTGCCTTTTAAACTTATTTTTACATCCGAAAGATCAACTAGATTTTTTTTATAATTATTTCTCACAAAGCCTTTGCTAGTTATATCTTTCACAATTTTTAATAATTGATTTTGATCTTCAGAGTTTTGATCTTCATTATTCATGGAATCATTTCCTCCAATAGCTGGAGTATGAGCTAGATCTTCTCTATTTTGATATGAAATAGCTAATTCTCTAAAAATATAATCTAAGATTGATGTGGCACTTAATATTCTATCATTACCGTGGACTTTGCCAGATGGTTCAAATTTTGTACCAACAAATGCACTGATAAACTCGTCTAACGGAACACCATATTGAAGGCCTAAAGAGACAGCAATTGCAAAGTTATTCATTAAAGCTTTTACAAGTTCACCTTCTTTACTGGTATCTATAAAAATTTCTCCAATTTTTCCATCTTCATATTCTCCAGTATGCAAGTAGACTTTGTGATCACCAATAGTTGCCTTTTGAATATATCCCTTTCGTCTATCAGGCATGCTAAATCTTTTACCTGTCTTTTCTTTAGTTGTGTTTATGCTTTTTATTACATTTTTTACATTTGTTGGGCTTTTTGTATCTGTCTCGGTAATTACTTCAATTTTGTTACTTTCAATAACTTTGTTTTTAGGGTCTAGACTTTTTGTTTTTCTGTTATCAAGTTTGACGTCTAAAACCTCAAATTTACCATCATCTCTTTTTTCTAAATTTTCTAACTCTGCCTCATTAATATCATCTAAATAATGATTTACTTTAAAGGTACAGGTATAATAAGTTTCAACTAAATACTTTGCCATTTAACCTCAATTTAAATTTTAATTTGAATAATGAATCATTTAATTTATATACATATTCATATTTTAGTCTAATTTAAATTTTACAATTTTTAATTGAATAAATAAAATAATATTATGTTGACACTCCTAAGAAAAATTTTCACATGGTGGAATCAAGATACATTTGGAACTAGATTAAAAACTATTTTTTTTGGAAAACTAGTTGGCACTGATGAACTAGGTAATAAATACTATGAGAGTAAAAATGGCAAAAGATGGGTTATCTATTCAAACACAATTGACGCATCAAAAATTCCTGTTGAATGGTATTCTTGGATACATTTTACAGCAAATAAAATTGAAAAAAAACATACCTTAGAAAAATATGAATGGCAAAAACCACATCAAGAAAATTTAACTGGGACTGACGCAGCATATTATCCAAATAAAAATAAAGATGGTATTAAAAAGAAATACTCAAGTTGGAAAGAATAATATTAAATTAATCTATTTAGTTTTTCTATTTTTTTTTTGTTTAGTTTTAAACTCAAACGCAAAAAGTAATTTAGAGGGCACTTTTACTGATATAAAAATTTTGGATAAGATTAGTACTAAAAACACTTTACTTAAAATCAAAAATGGAGAATTAAAAAAATTTAAAGATTTATCAATTAAAATTCTAAAATGTAAAAATTCAGAATTTGATGATAATCCAGAAATAACTGCTTATATACAAGTTCGAGATTTGACTAATAAAAATAATGATGAAGTTTTTGTTTTTAATGGCTGGATGTTTTCGTCAAGTCCATCAATCGCACCTTTTGATCATCCTGTTTACGATGTTTGGCTTGTGAAATGTTATTAAACAATTGAATCTTTATCTAGCCAACTAACATTAAAATCTGAATTGATAAATTTTTTGTGATTAAGTAATTTTTTATGTAGAGGTATTGTAGTAGTTATTCCTTCAATAACAAATTCATCCAAAGATCTATTCATTCTTTGAATTGCTTCTGTTCTGTTTCTTCCATGACAAATTAATTTACAAACCATACTATCGTAATAAGGCGTTACCTTATATCCTTGAAATATTGCACCATCTACTCTTGTTCTAAAACCAGATGGTTGATGACACATAGTAATAACCCCAGGCGAAGGCTGAAAGTTTTTACTAGCATCCTCAGCATTTATTCTACATTCAATTGCATGTCCTCTAGGATTTATATCACTTTGTTTCAAAGCTGTTTCTCCTGAGAAAGCAATCCAAATTTGCTCTTTAATTATATCAATGCCTGTAACCATCTCAGTTACAGGATGTTCAACTTGAACTCTTGTGTTCATTTCAAGGAAATAAAATTTTCCATCCTCATATATAAACTCAACAGTCCCAGCTCCCATATAACCTATTTTAGCTACCATTTTTAATGTTCTATCAAATAAATCTTTTCTTATCTCATCATTTAAAACTGGACTAGGTGTTTCCTCTATTAGTTTTTGATGTCTTCTTTGAACTGAACAATCTCTTTCATGTAGATGTACCACTCTATTTTTTCCAGCTAATATTTGAACCTCAATATGTCTTGGGTTCTGAAAAAATTTTTCAATGTAGACTTCATCATTACCAAAGTATTTTTGCGCTTCGGATTTAGCTGTTGAAAACAAAGCTTCAAATTCATCCTCATTATAAACTATTTTCATACCTTTACCTCCACCTCCACCTGAGGCTTTGATTAAGACAGGAAAACCAATTTTTTTACTAATATCCTTTGCTTTAAAAACATCTTTTACACCTCCCTCAGACCCTTCTATTACAGGTAATCCATTTTCTTTAGCTATTCTTTTTGCTTGGATTTTATCACCCATCATTTCAATATGTTTTGATGATGCTCCAATAAAATTAATTTTATTCTCTTCTAAAATTCTTGCAAAATTTCCATTTTCAGAAAGAAAACCATAGCCAGGATGAACAGCATCAGCATTTGTAAGTTCTATTGCTGACATTAATGCTGGTATGTTTAAGTAACTATTTGCTGGTTGATGAGAACCAATACAAACACTTTCATCAGCCATTCTAACATGCATACTTTCTCTATCTACGTCGGAATGAACAGCGACAGTAGAAATCCCCCATTCTTTACATGCTCTAATAATTCTAACCGCAATTTCCCCACGGTTTGCAATTAAAATTTTCTTAAACATTACTTATTCTAGGATAATTATAGTTTGACCAAATTCTACAGGTTGGCCATCTTCAACACAAATTTCTTTTACCACACCATCTGCTGTTGAAGGAACATGATTCATTGTTTTCATTGCCTCTACGATCATTATTGTATCACCTTTTTTAATTTTCTTTCCAATTTCAACAAACTTTTTAGCACCAGGTTCTGGTGCGTGATAGGCAGTTCCAATTATAGGTGAAGTAATTTCAGTTCCTGATTTAACATTTTGAGTTTGAGTAGGCGCTGGACTTGTTACAGGTGATGAAGAAGAAATAACTTGTGGTTGATTACTAATTGAAACATTATTTTTTGATACTTTAATTTTTGTATCCTTTTCAGTTATCTCTATTTCAGTAAGATTAAATTCTTTTAAATAATCACTTAATTCTTTAATTATTTTTTTATCTATTTTCATTTTGCAAAGTCTTTTGTAATGAAATTATGGCCAAAATATATCCTTCAGCACCTAATCCAAATATTCCTCCAGTTACCACACCACTTATAAGTGATTTATGTCTAAATTCTTCTCTTTTATAAATATTTGAAAGGTGTAGCTCGATTATTGGTTTTTTGAATAAGTCTAGAGCATCTCTTATGGCCACAGAGGTATGAGTAAATGCAGCTGCGTTTATAATCATACCATCAAACTTTTTTCTAGCATCTTGTATGATGTTTACCAATTCACCCTCAATATTTGATTGAGCAAATTTTACATCAATACCTAGTTCTTGTCCTTTTTTAGAACAATTTTCTTTAAGTTGGTCAAAAGAAGTTGATCCATATTGTGATTGTTCTCTTTCACCTAATAGATTAAGATTTGGACCATTAATAATAATTATTTTATTGTTCATTCAGCACTTATATACGATGAAGAAAATAAAAAAAATAAAAATTAAAATAAATGGTAAAATCAAAACCGTTATCGAGAATTCAAAACTCTCTGAAATGTTAAAACAACTCAAAATACCATTAAATAAAGTAGCTATTGAGCTTAATAAAGAAATAATAGATAAAAAAAAAATTAATAAATTAAAATTAAGAAAAAATGATAAAATTGAAATAGTTCATTTTATAGGGGGGGGTTAATTTGAAAAAAGATAATTTAATTATTGCTAAAAAAAAATTTAATTCAAGATTAATTGTTGGAACTGGAAAATACAAAAGCATGTCTGAGTGCGCAAAAGCAATTAAACTGTCTGGGGCAGAAATTGTAACAGTTGCTGTAAGAAGGGTCAATATTTCTGATAAAAAAAAACCTTTATTGATGGATTATATTGATCCAAAAAAAATTACATATTTACCAAATACAGCAGGCTGCTTTAACTCTAAAGAAGCTTTACGAACTTTAAGACTTGCTAGAGAAATAGGTGGTTGGAAACTAGTTAAGTTAGAAGTTTTAGGAGATAAAAAAAATTTATTTCCAGACATGATAGAAACTTTAAAATCAACAGAAGTTTTAGCAAAAGAAGGTTTTAAAGTTATGGTTTATTGCAATGATGATCCACTAATGGCTAAGCGTTTAGAAAACTCAGGTGCGGATGCAATTATGCCCTTAGCTGCACCAATAGGATCAGGATTAGGTATTCAAAATAAAATCAATATTCAAATAATTAGAAAACAAACTAAACTTCCATTAATTATTGATGCTGGTTTGGGTCAAGCTTCAGACGCTGCAATTGCGATGGAATTAGGATGTGATGGAGTACTAGTTAACACTGCTATAGCAAAAGCAAAGAAACCTTTTGAAATGGCACTCGCATTTAAAAATGCTGTTATAGCTGGTAGACAATCCTACGAGTCTGGAAGAATAGATAAAATTTTGATGGGCAATCCATCATCTCCATCAAAAGGAATTATTTAGTTTTTTTATAATATCTTTTTTTCTTATAAGTTTTTTTATTAATTTTTTTTTTTCCTTTTTTTTCAGTCTTTTTGTCTTCTTTTATTTGAATTTCTAAATTTTTTAATTTTTCGTAATATTCAATTAATTCAATTGTTTTTTTTGATTTATTTTTAAAATCTATTTTGTACTCAGGTATAATTAGTGAATTATCGCTAATAATATCTATTGTTATTTTGTTTTTTTTTTCAAAATAAGTTAAATCGTTAACAAAATTTTCTTTAAGAAAGTCTGAAATTTTTTCACAAACTTTTAATTCAACAAATTTAGCTTTGTTAATAACAGCTTTTAACTCAACAATTTTTAAAAGTTTTTGAGCAAAAGACTCATCTGTTAATGTAACTTTCCATTTAATCGCGCTTTCCCTAAGTCTTTGTCTAGACATCTCTAAAAGACCGAAATTACTTATTCTTCCAATTTGAATTCTTGCTCTATCTGATCTGCATTTTTCTTTAAGTTTTCTTTCTACTAATCTTCTATTTCCATAACTCAGCATATCAATAAAATCTATAATAATTAATCCAGACAAATCTCTTATTTTTATTTGTCTTGCAATTTCTTCTGCAGCTTCAATATTAGTATCTAAAGCAGTGCTTTCGACATTTTTTCCTTTAATTGAACTTCCAGAATTTATATCAATAGAAACCAAAGCCTCTGTTGGGTTAATAACCAAGTATCCTCCTGATTTAAGTTTAATTTCAGAGTCAAATATTTGATTTAATTTTTGTTCAATATTTTCTTGAATAAATAGTGGAATTTTTCCTCTATACTTTTTTACTTTTTTCACATTTGATGGCATCATCGTTTTCATAAACGATTGAGCTTTTTTATAACCCTCATTCCCTTCTACAATTATATTTTGAGTATTTTCGTCAAACATATCTCTTAAGGTTCTTTTAATTATTTCACTTTCTTGATGAATTAAAGA